>NZ_JAAGPQ010000015.1:0-117800 GCF_017104985.1 Paraburkholderia sp. Ac-20342
TCGTCGCCGCATCCGGCAGCGCGCCGCGCAGGATCGCTTCGGCGTCGACGAGTCGCGTCGGCCGGTCGGTCGCCGCGCCGACGATCACGCTCGCGTTGCCGATCCGCTCGCCCTGCATGTCGAGCACGACCGCGACGCCGAGCGCCGGCCAGTCGTGCGAGGCGCGCGTGGTCACTTTCATGTAGGCAGCCGGACGGCCGGCCTGCGCGGGCACCGTCACCTTCGAGATCAGCTCGTTGCGCGCGAGCACGGTCTCGTAGTAGCCGGTCGCGAGTTCCTCGACCGGCAGCGTGCGCTCGCCGGCGGGGCCCGTCACGGTGACGCTCGCGCCGAGCGCGCTCAGCACCGGCGGCATATCCATGTGCGGATCGGCATGCGCGAGATTGCCGCCGAGCGTCGCGACGTTGCGCACCCGCACGTTCGACAGCGTGCGCAGCGTGCGCGCGAGCAGCGGCCAGCCTTCGCGGACTTCCTGCGAATGTTCGAGCGCGGCGAGCCGCGTCAGGCCGCCGATCTGCAGTTCGCCGTTGCCGCCGATCGAAATCCGCGAATGCTCGGGCTCCACGTCCTGCAGGCTGACGAGCCGCGTCGGGCGCAGCACGCCGGCCTTCATCATCAGCATGATCGCCGTGCCGCCGCCGACCGGGCGGATGTCCGGGTCCTCGGGATCCAGAAGCGCGATCGCCTGCTGCAGCGAGCGCGGTGTAGCGAATTCGAATGGCGCCATTCGGCCCCCCTTCCTTAATGCAAATCCGGTTGTGATGCGTTTATGTGAGGCTCTGATGCGACGCGCTTATTTGACACACTTATTTGACGCACCTACGCGATGCGCTTGATCAGCGCGAGCAGTTCGTTCGCGACGAGTTCGGGCACTTCGAGCGGCGTCAGGTGGCGCGCCTTCGGCACCTCGGTCAGCGTCGAGCCGGCGATGCCTTCGTGCAGCGCACGCGCCATCGCAGGCGGCGCCGCATAGTCTTCCTCGCCGACGATCACGCAGGTCGGCACGCGCAGCTTCGCCATTTGCGCGCGGCCGTCGTAGGCGCCGAGCATCCGGCCGGTCGCGGCGAACGCGGCGACCTCGTTGCGCAGGAACGTATCGACGCAGCGCTGCACGACGTCCTTGTGGGTCGCGCGGAACTCGTCACCGAACCAACGGGTGGTCTGGAACTCGACCAGCCCGGCGAGCCCTTCCTTTTCGGCCTTCGAGGCGCGCACGTCCCAATCCTTCGGCGCGGTTTCGCCATACCAGGCCGTCGTGTCGATCAGGCCGGCCGCACGCGTGAGCTCCGGGTACGTGCCCGCGAATTCGAGCGACACGCAGCCGCCCATCGACGCGCCGGCGATCAGCACGCCGCCGAAGTCGAGCGCGGTCACGACGTCGCGCACGTCGGCGGCGAACTGTGCGACCGTGTACGGGCCGGCCGGCTTGTCCGACGCGCCGTGCCCGCGGCAGTCGAGCGCGAGCACCGCCGCATGCGGCACGAGGCGTTCGACCACCGGCTGCCAGAACGCGCGATCCATGGCGAGCGAATGAAGCAGCACGACGCGCGGCACGCCGTCGCGTTGTCCGTAGAGGCTATAGCCGATGCGCGTACCGTCGCGCACGCTCACGTGCGACGACACGGCATCGCGTTCGATTGAGGCAGTCATCGTGAGGGAATCCGTTCGGTGAGAGAGGGGAAAGTCTTCGTGGGCCTGATATTGCGGGCGCGAACCGCGCGCCGCAAACGACGATCTTTCATGGGGGGCATGAAAAAGTTTCATCGGGGAAGCGGGTGTGCCGGCGGCATCCGGCAGTTTGCTGCCCGCAACTTTCGTGGCGGGCGGCCGGTACACGAACCGTAAGCTTTGCGACGCAGGGTGAACGTCGGTCGCCAGCACGGGCCTGGCCGACGCAGCCGCCGGCAAGATGCCAGCAAGATTAGGGACGCCCGCAGCGCCCTCTCCGCCATCGAGCGCCGCCGCGCAAGCAGAACAGCCGGCTGATGCCAGCCATCTCCCCTCAGGCATATCTGACATCACCGACCTGCACCTACCCGCACGGCACGGTGATTCATAAACTGCTTTCGCTCGCCCATCGAGACGCGCATCCGGGACTCGCATGAGCGCCTGCATCAGCGCATGACCACTGCCATGCGCCGACCGGCCGTCCATCGCGAACCAGAAGACCGAACCGAAACAGACAGAGGACGCCGATGACCTCGTCGGCACCCCATCCCATCTGACGATGGCTGCCATTGCGCGAACGCTGATCCCCTTCGCGACGATGTCTTGCGTTCAAAAAATAATTAATCAGGAGACTGAATCGATGTACAGACTCGAACGAATCACGGCGCGCGGATTCAAGCGCGCAAGCTGCCTAATGGCCGCGTCACTGGCCTTGCTCAGTCATGCGGCGCACGCCCAATCCTTCTCGGGTGGATCGTCGTCAGTCGATCTGTATGGCCTGATCGGCATGTACATCGACCAGTCGAAAGTCAGCACGACACCGCATGGAACGGTTCAGGCCGGCGGCGGCGGACTGACCACGTCGTATTGGGGATTGCGCGGCCGCGAGGACCTGGGCGGCGGCAATGCCGCGATCTTCGTGCTGGAAAGCTTCTTCCGTCCCAACACCGGGCAAATGGGACGCAACGCCACCGATGGCCTGTTTTCGCGCAACGCCTACGTCGGATTCTCGACCCCATACGGCACGCTCAAGCTCGGCGAACAGACCACCCAGACCTACACCAATCAGATTCTCCTCAATCCGTTCGGCGCGTCGGTCGTCTTTTCTCCGCTCGTGGTTCAGTCGTACACCGCCGCGTACAACAATACGGTGATCGGCGATACGGTCTGGGACAATGTGGTCGGCTATTACAGCCCCTCGTTCCATGGGCTGACCGGCGCGGTGCAATACGGAGTGAGCAGCGTCACCGGCTCGCAGGGGCGCGACAATCTCGGCCTGCATCTGAACTACGAGAACGGCCCCGTGCAAGTCGCGCTCTCCGCGCAGCGTGTGCGCGCTGCGATAACCGCACCGGGCGCCGAGCAGTATCTGTATCTCGCCGGCGCGACCTACAACGCCAACTTCGCAAAGTTCTACGGCGCACTACAAACGACCAATACCACCACCGCGCAGGTCGGATCGCATACCTATCAGGCGGGCCTGTCGATTCCCGTGACCGCCGTGTCGGTGATTCTCGCCGAATGGGCCCTCACCAGACAGCGTGCGCCACATGACAACGACACGGTCCACAACACGGGATCGGTCGCCTACGATTACAACCTGTCGAAGCGCACGGACGTCTACGCGGCCTACTCGTACGACAAAATTTCGTCGAAGCCGTCCGGCAGCACCTACGGCGTTGGCATGAGACACACGTTCTGATCTCTCCGGGCCGGCGCCTCGTCTCCCACTACGCTGGAATCCTGAACAGTGCCGCCCGCGTCATTGCCGGCGGCCATCAGCCCTTCAGGAGCGAACCTTTTTGCCCTTACCGCGCTCGACGGATTGGCGCTTGACCGGCTCGGTGAGCTGGTGCTCCCAACTGGCAATGATCGATTGAACCGCGTCGGCCACCACACGGCAGGCCGCGGAAAATTTGCCGTGGCGCGGCAGCGCCAGCACGACATGGCGGCAAAGGTCCGGCTTGACGACCTGGCAGACCTGCAACTGCCCGCGCTGCACTTCCGCGGCAAAAGCATAAGGGCCGAGTACCGCATACAAACCCGGCGTATTAGCCACCAGTTCCTTCTGCGCGGTGAGCGAGTCGGCCTCGACCACGGCTTCCAGCCGGAAGCCGAGACCGCGCGCGGTTTCGTCCAGCGCCTGGCGCCACTGGCCGGGCCGTCTCGGCAAAACGAGCCGCAAATCGCGCAGGCGGATGAAGTCGAGTGTGGCCTCGCGCGTCAACGGATCGCCCGGCGCGGACACGAGGTAAGTGTGGGCCTCGCACAGCAGTTTCTCTTCGCGGCCACTCGGGCGCCGGAAACGGAACAGGATCGCCAGATCGACCGTGCCGCCGTCCAGCATGCTATCGAGCTCCGCCCCCTGGGCTTCCGCGATGCTCAGGCGAATCCCGGGATGCTGGGCCTGCAGCCGCGCAAAAAGACGTGTCATGAGCGGATGCGCGGCCGACGGCAGGATACCGAGCCGCACCTCGCCCATCACGTGACCGGCATCGGCCCGCATCTCTTCGGTCAACTGTTCCGTCTCGTGCAGCCAGATGCGCAGCCGGGCGGCCGCGCGCTCGCCGAGTTCGGTCAGCACGACGCCGCGGCCGGTGCGGTGGAACAGCCGCCCCCCGCAATTCGCCTCGAAGTCGGCAACCTGCCGGCTGATGTGCGACTGCACGGTCTGCCGGCGCGCCGCCACCTTGCTCAGGCTGCCGGCATCGGCCACTTCGAGAAACAGGCGAACGCTGTCGAGGTTCATCGGGCCCACCTTCATCGGATATCACTCTCCAAGCATATCTGTCATCTCCGATCTCTGTCTAGGCGGAAGACGGGCGGATTTTTATAGTGCTTCCAACACTACGAAGGAGACAACCTTGAAACTCGCCAGCTTCCTGCTCGACGGCCGTGCCACCTATGGATGCGTAGAGGGCAGCGACCACCTCGTCCCGCCCCAATCCTTCCTCGACCGGCACCCCGACCTGCGCGCCGTGCTTCACAACGATGCACTGCAAGCACTCCAGCAATGCGCCACCGGCCAGGGCCGCCGCGTGGCCGCCAGCGCCACGCAGCCGCTGCCGGTGATCCCCAACCCCGGCAAGGTGATCTGCGTGGGCTTGAACTACAAGTCCCACGTGGCCGAGACCAAACGCGCCGACAGCGAGCACCCCTCGCTGTTCCTGCGCTTCACGGACACGCTGGTCGCCCACGACGACGCCGTGCTCCGCCCGTCGTTCTCGGAGCGCTTCGACTGGGAAGGCGAACTGGCCTTCGTGATCGGCAAGGGCGGCCGCTACATTCCCAAGGCGCAAGCGTTCGACCATATCGCCGGCTATGCGTGCTTCAACGACGTGTCGGTGCGCGACTGGCAGCGCCACACGCATCAGTTCACGCCCGGCAAGAACTTCCCCGGCACCGGCGCATTCGGCCCTCACCTCGTGACGGCCGACGAAGTGCCCGACGTCGCCGCGCTGACGCTCGAAACCCGCGTCAACGGCAACGTGATGCAGCACGCCAGCATCGGCGACCTGATCTTCGACATCCCCGTTCTCGTCGAATACATCTCGACCTTCACGCCGCTTTCGCCCGGCGACGTGATCGCGACCGGCACGCCCGGCGGCGTGGGCGATCGCCGCGAGCCCCCTGCGTACATGAAGGACGGCGACACCGTCGAAGTCGAGATCACCGGCCTCGGCATCCTGCGTAACCGCGTCGCCGTTGCGAACTGACGCGCCTCATCTCCAACCTGGTCAACATCATGGCAAAGACATCCGATGCGGCAAGCGCCGCAGGCGGCAAGCTGCGTATCGCCGTCGACATCGGCGGCACCTTCACCGACATGGCCGCCTTCGACGAAACCACCGGCAAGCTGCTGTTCGGCAAGGCGCTCTCGACTCACGGCGAACTCGTCAAGGGCATCCAGGCCACCATCGACAGCGCGAATATCGACTGGCGCGACGGCCACCTGTTTCTGCACGGCTCCACGATCGCAATCAACACGCTGCTGGAGCGCAACGGCGCCAACACGGCGCTGCTGATTACGGAAGGCTTCCGCGACATCTACGAAATCGGCCGTGTCAACCGGCCCGACGCCTATAACCTGTTCTTCAACAAGCACCAGCCGCTCGTGCGCCGCTCGCTGCGCTACGAGGTGGCCGAGCGCCTGCGCGCGGACGGCAGCCTGCACAAGCCGCTCGACGAAGCCGCCGTGCGCGAACTCGCGCGCGAATTGCGCGGACAGAACGTGGAAGCCGTCGCGGTGCTGCTTCTGCACTCGTATCGCAACCCGGCGCACGAACAGCGGGTCAAGCAGATCCTGCAGGAAGAAATGCCGGGGGCGTTCGTCTGCGCCTCGCATGAGCTGAGTCAGGAATACCGCGAGTTCGAGCGCGTGTCGACCGCGGTCGCCAATGCCTATGTCGGTCCGCGCGTCTCGGCCTACCTGGGAGAACTGGAGAATCATCTGTCCGGCAAGGGCTTCGACGGCGACTTCTATATCGTGCAGTCCACCGGCGGCCTGTTCCCGGTCGAGCATGCCAAGGTCGGCTGCGTACGCATGCTCGAATCCGGGCCGGCCGCGGGCGTGATCGGCGCTCAGGCGCTGTGCGCGCAACTCGGCATGGGCGACGCGATCGCCTTCGACATGGGCGGCACCACGGCCAAGGCCGGCGTGATCAGCGAGGGGCGGCCGCTGACGACCGGCTCGGCGCTGATCGGCGGCTACGAGCGCGCCCTGCCGATCCAGATTCCGATGATGGATATCCACGAAGTCGGCACCGGCGGCGGTTCCATCGCCCGTGTGGAAACCGGCCATGCGCTGCGCGTGGGCCCGCAAAGCGCGGGCTCCATGCCTGGACCGGTGGCCTATGGCCGGGGCGGCGAGGAACCGACCGTGACCGATGCCAACCTGCTGCTGGGCCGGCTCGATGCCGAGCACTTTCTCGGCGGCGAACTCAAGCTGGACCTCGCAGCCTGCACGCGCCAGATGGCCGGGCGCGTCGCCGGCCCGCTGGGGCTCGAACCGACCGAGGCAGCCGACGGCATTCTGCGCATCGCGGTGACGCAGATGTCGCATGCGGTGAAGGCCGTGACCACCGAGCGCGGCCTCGACGCCGGCAGCTTCACGATGGTGGTGTACGGCGGCGCGGGTCCGCTGCATGCCTCGGCCATCGCACGCGAGATCGGGATTCGCCGCGTGCTGATTCCATACGCGCCCGGTTACTTCTCCGCCTACGGCATGCTGTTCTCCGATCTCCGCTACGACTACGTCCGCTCGGTGTTCCGCAAGCTCAACGACGTCTCGTTCGATGAAATCGAAGCGGCCTACCGGAGCATGGAAGACGAAGGCCGTGCCGCGCTGGCGCAGTCCGGCGTGCAGGCCGACGGCATCGTCATCGAGCGCGCGGCCGACATGCGTTACGTGGGCCAGGAGCATGCGGTGACGGTGGATCTGCCGATGGCCTTCTTCGAATCCAGAGACCGCGCGGCAATCAAGCGGCAGTTCGACGAACTGCACAAGGTGCGCTACGGCACCTCGGCACCGAAGGAGCCCGCCGACCTCGTGAGCCTGCGCGTGACGGTGCTCGGCACCATGAAAAAACCGCCGAAGCACAGCGTCGAACAAGGCACGGCAACGCCGGACGCGCTCGCGGTGCGCGCGGTCAAGCCGGTGTATTTCCGCTCCACGGGCTGGGCCAGCACGCCGGTCTATATCCGCGACCGCCTGCTGTCGGGCAACGAGATCGCGGGCCCGGCATTGATCGAGGAGCACGCCTCCACCACCGTCGTACAGCCCGGCGACTCGCTGCGCGTGGACGAACTCGGCAACCTGCAAATCGCCATCGGGAGCGACAGAACATGAGTACCCCCAACGAATCGAAAACCGTCGATCCGGTCACCGTCGAGATCATTCGCAACGGCCTTTATGCGGTCACCGAGGAGATGAAGACCAACCTGACCCGCACCGCCTACAACCTGATCATTTACGAAGCACTCGATTTCACGGTGGGGCTGTTCACGAAGGAAGGCGACACGGTCTCGATCGGTCTCGGGCTGCCGATGTTCATTCGCGGCATGTCCGAGACCGTGAAAGCCAAGATCCGGCACTTCGGCTACGAGAACATCAAGCCGGGCGACATCCTCGTCACCAACGACGCCTATACGACGGGCAGCCATCTGAACCACTTCACGTTCACGATGCCGGTGTTCCACGAGGGCCAGCTCGAAGGCTTCACCTGCTGCATGGCGCACTGGCTCGACGTGGGTGGCACGCTCGGCAACGTCACCACCGACATCTTCAGCGAGGGGATCCAGATCCCCATCATGAAGTATCAGCGCGACGGCGTGGTCAACCAGGACCTCGTGGACATCATCGCGATGAACGTGCGTCTCGCCGAGCGCGCGCTCGGCGACCTGCGCGCGCAGATCACCGCGATCACCACGGGCGAGCGCCGCTACGTGGAACTGCTGCAACGCTACGGCGCCGACGCGGTGAACAGCTCGATCCGGCAGATCATGGATTCGAGCGAGGCCGTCGCGCGCAAGAACACGCTGTCGATTCCCGATGGCGTGTACGAGGCCGAATCGTTCATGGACGACGACGGGCTCGAAATCGGCAAGCGCATCCCGATCCGCGTAAAGGTCGTGGTCAGCGGCGACGAGATGACGGTGGACCTGTCGGACGTCTCCAAACAGGTGCGCGGCTTCTACAACTCGGGCTTTACCACCGGCATCGCCTGCGCCCAGGTGGCCTACAAGTGCCTGACCACGCCGACCGATTACCCGGTCAACGACGGCAGCTTCCGGCCGCTCAAGGTCATCATGCCGATGGGCACGGTCATCAGCGCCGAGCGGCCCTACCCGATGCGCGTATGGATGACGTTCCCGATGACGGTGATCGACACCATCTTCAAGGCGCTGGCGCCCGCGATTCCGGACCGCTCGATTGCCGGCCACCACGCGGACCTGGTGTTCCCGAACATCCACGGCATTTCGCCGGAAGACGGGCGGCTCTTTATCGTCGGCATCGGTCCGCTCGGCGGCGGCTGGGGCGCCAAGAGCAAAGAGGACGGCGTCTCGGTGACGGTCTGCATCAACGACGGCGATACCCACAACAGCCCCACCGAGCAGCTCGAAGCCAAGTACCCGGTGCTGGTCGAAAAGTACGAGATCCGCCAGGACTCGGCGGGCGCCGGCAAGCATCGCGGCGGACTGGGTGCGGAGATGGTCGTGCAGGCGCTCTCGCCGTTCACCGTCACGACGCGGATCGATCGCGTGCACTGCAAGCCGTGGGGGCTCGAAGGCGGCGGCGACGCGATGGGCAACGGCCTCGCGGTGCGCCACAAGGGCGAGTGGAAGACCGACCACGCGAACGCCAAGATCTTCAACGTGCGGCTGGAACGCGGCGACGCGTACAAGATGCTGTCGGGCGGCGGCGGCGGCTTCGGCGACCCGCTGGAACGCGAGGTGGACAAGGTGGCCGAGGACGTGCGCGAAGGCTACGTCAGCGCGCGGGTGGCACGCGAAGTCTACAAGGTCGCGCTGGACTCCAACGGCGGCGTCGATCACGAGGCCACGAGCGCGCTGCGCAGCGGCACCGGCCACGGCGTCAACGGCTCGACCGACCTTCCGTGGGCCGGACAGTGAGTGCCGCCGTGACCGATGACCTGTCCGCGCGCGCCGGCCGTCTGCTCGACCTGTGGAGCGCCCTGGCCTTGCGCCATGTCGCTCTCGGCGCGGCCTGCGCGTGCGGCGCCGGCGGCGTGAGCCTGCGGCTGGAAGACTTCGAACTCGACATCGTGGACTACCTGCAGGACGGTGGGGAGCGCTGCGACGAGGCCGAAGTCGCGGCCTGGTTCCGCGCTCGCCAGAGCAGCGCGGATGCCACGGGTGCCACGGATGTCGGTACGCAACCGTTACGTCAGTTGCTCGAAGACGTACAGGAAGCACGCGTTCCGCCCCCCGTCGCCGACTGGCTGATCCCGCGGCTCGAACGCACCCTGCACTCGTTCGCCGAGCTGCACGGATCGGGCACGGCCGGCTGACCTCGCCGAAGCACACAAAAAAGCGCGGGGCACGCGCCTCGCCAAGGAGACAACTTCATGAAAGCGGACGCGATCGCCGCGGTGTCGGGCCTGACCGACGCGCAGCGAACAGCCCGGTTGCTGTTTCGCATCGAGAATGTGCCATTCTGCCGCTGGCACACGAGGGCGCGCATTGTCATGGGCAGCGCCACCTTCTTCGACGCCTTCGACGCGCTCTCACTGGCTTTCGTGCTGCCGGTGCTGGTGAGCTTATGGCATCTGAACCATGCGCAGGTGGGCTTCCTGATCGCGGCGGGCTATGCGGGCCAGGTGATCGGCGCGCTGTTCTTCGGCTGGCTCGCCGAGCGGGCCGGACGCGTGCCCGGCATTTCCATCGCCGTGGCGCTGATGTCGGCGATGAGCATCGCCTGCGCCTTCGCCGGCAACTTCCCGATGCTGTTCGCGCTGCGCTTCCTGCAGGGCATCGGCGTGGGCGGCGAGGTGCCGATCGCCGCGGCCTATATCAACGAGCTGTCGCAGGCCAAGGGGCGCGGGCGCTTCTTTATCCTGTATGAACTGATCTTCCCGCTGGGCCTGCTCGCGGCGGCCCAGGTCGGTTCATTCGTGGTGCCGACCTTCGGCTGGCGCTATATGTTCCTCGTGGGCGGCATTCCCGGGCTGCTGATCCTGCTGTTCATGGTCCGGTTGCCGGAATCGCCGCGCTGGCTGGCGGCGCGAGGCCGCTTCGAGCAAGCCGACGCCGTGATCGCGGGGCTGGAATCCAGCACGCCGCGCCGCAGCCTCGACCCGCAGCGCGATCACGCCGAGATCGAGGCGCGCCTGCAAGCGCTGATCGACGTGCAACAGTCGAGCACGCCGCAAAAGGGATCGTGGAAAGAAATGTTCTCGCCGGTGTACTTACCTCGCACGCTGGTGGTGTGGGTACTGTGGGCCTCGTCGTACTTCGTCGCCAACGGCATCAACAACTGGCTCCCGACGCTGTACCGGACCGTGTATCACCTGCCGCTGCAGCAGTCGCTGCGCATGGCCTCCATCACCAACGTGCTGAGCACCTGCGCGGTGCTGGTCTGCGCGCTGCTGGTGGACCGCGTGGGCCGCCGCCGCTGGACCGGCGCGTGCTTCCTCGTCAGCGGCGCGCTGCTCGCCCTGCTGGCGGCGCTCGGCGCGAGAAGCCCGTGGTCGGTGGCGATCCTGGCCTCGTCGGCCTATGCGGTGATGGGCACCACGACCGTGCTGCTCTACCTCTACACGCCCGAGATCTATCCAACCCGGATGCGCGCCATCGGAACCGGCCTGGCCACCTCCTGGCTGCGCGTGGCTTCGGCGGTGGCGCCGGTCGTGGTGGGCGTGGTGCTATCGGCGCAAGGCATCGGCGTGGTGTTCCTGATGTTCGCGGCGGCGACCGTGGTGGGACTGCTGACCTCCAAATACATGATCGAAACCAGCAACCGTGCGCTAGAGGAGATTTCGCCATGAGCCTGCCGGGCGGACACTTTTCGGCTTTGCTGGCCACCTCGCCGGCCGCGGGCGAACGGATTCCGGTGACGGTCCTCACCGGCTTTCTCGGCAGCGGCAAAACCACCCTGCTCAACCGCCTGCTGGCCCTGCCGGACCTGCACGGCACGGCCATCATCGTCAACGAGTTCGGCGAGGTCGGCATCGACCACGACCTGATCGCCAGTACGACCGAAGATACCGTGCTGCTGGCGAACGGCTGCCTGTGCTGCGCGGTGCGCGGCGATCTGGTCGAAGCACTCGTGCGCCTCAGCACGCGCAACGAGCCGGCGCTGCGCCAGGTGCTGATCGAAACGAGCGGCCTGGCCGACCCCGGCCCCATCCTGCGCACGCTCATGGGCGACGCGGCGGTGCGCGAGCGTTTTGCGCTGGCCGGCGTGGCCTGCACAGTCGACGCGATACTGGGCTCGGGGACGCTCGAACGCGAGCCCGAGGCCGCGCGGCAAGTGGCGGTGGCCGATGCGCTGTTTCTCACCAAACTCGACCTGCTGAATGGCGCACCGCCCGCCGAACTGCTGGAACGCCTCGCGGCGCTGAACCCGCAGGCTGCGTGCCACGCCGATCCGGTCACGCAGCCGCACGCGCTGCGCGGGCTGATGCGCGCCGCTTCTTGTTCCGATTCTTGTTCCGATTCTCGCGCCGACTTCGGAACCGCCCCGGCGGAACAGGCACCGTTTTACCGGTTGGCCGCCCGCCCGGCGAATGCGACATCCGATGCGCCACCGACGCACCGCGACGACATTCGCTCGTTCGTCATCGTGCGCGACGAGCCACTGTCACGCGAAGGCTTCGCCCACTGGCTCGATACCGTGATCGCCCTGCGCGGCACGGACCTGCTGCGCGTCAAAGGCATCGTGCATCTTGCCGAACACCCCGAACAACCGATGGTGATCCACGGTGTGCAGCACCTGTTCCAGCCGCCGCAACTGCTGCCGGCATGGCCGGGAGCGGACCGGCGCACGCGCATCGTCTTCATCACACGCGGCATCGACGCGCAGGCCCTGGACGAATCGCTGAGTGTGCTGGCGCGGCGTCGCACACGCACCTCGCGCTAGTTGCCCGACGGCTTATACCCGTCGGTCAGCGTCTTCATGAAAGCGATGATGTCGCGGATATCCTGGTCCGTCATCGCCGGTTTGTCGCCCATCTTGCGGTCGAACGGCGCGTCCGTCACGTCGACGTTGGCCTGGTACTTCACCGGAATGTCGTCGTATTTCTCGACCTTGCCCGCGGCATTCTTCGGGTAAATTCTGGCCGGATTCGTATTGCGCAGGTTATAGAAATCCATCACCTGCCTGAGGTCGTGATAGACGCCGTTGTGGAAGAACACATGGCGCGTCGCGACGTTGCGCAGCGTCGGCGTGAGGAACATCGCGCAATACTGCGTCTGCTGCGCGATATCGGTACGAAACGGGCCGCAGACCCCGAGGTCGTAAAACTTCGGATTCCTGTTGGCGGGCAGTGCCCGGTTGCGCGGCACGCCGAGCGCTTCGTATTGCGTGTCGGTAAAGAGCGGCGGCAATCCGTCCTTGGTCGGCTGGCTCAGATGGCAGCCCGCGCAGTTCGCCTTGTCGGGATCGTTGAAAAGCTTCAGCCCGCGCAACTCGGCCTGACTGAGGCGAGCCTTGCCTTCGAGCCAGTAATCGTACTTGCTCGTGAATTCATGAAAGGACGCGTCCTCGAACTCGTAACGGCCGATGGCGAACATTGCTTCGGAAAGCGCGAGTTCGTGGTTGCTGAAGAGGTTGGCGCCAAATAGCTGCCTGAGCGTGCTCGCGTATTTCGAATGTTCCAGCTTGGCCACGATCTGGTCAGTACTGCTGTTAGCCATTTCAACGGGATTCAGCATCGGCCCGTCTGCCTGCTGCTGCAGCGAGTCCGCGCGGCCGTCCCAGAACAGGCCCCCTTGCGGCACTATCGCCGGCGCGGCGGGCGCGACGCCCGCCGTTTTCGTGGCGCGCTGCACGCCCTGTGCGGCGCTGGCCGCATCGTTCAAGTTGACCGCCGTATCCACGTCAGCCTGATCGGGCCCAATGCTGAACGGCGCCTGCCGGTAGAGATAGGCCAACGAGGGCGGTGGACGGTAGCCGGCCAGATTCATATGCGGGCCACCGATCTGCGCCGACAGGCCGTTCGGCGGCCCATACGCATGCTGCGCGCTATGACACGAGGCACACGACTGTTTCCCCGATGCAGAAAGCGATGGGTCGTTAAAGAGTTGCTTGCCGAGCATCGCGACCGCGCTCAGCGGCGCCTCGGCCGGACGCACCAGATGCACGGGGTGAGGATTGTCCCCCGTGAAATTGGCCACGGCTTCGCCGGCGCTTGCAGGCATCGGCCCGGGATTCGAGACCGCATGGGCGGCTGCCGCGAACACACCCGGCACGACAAGGACGGCCATTGATAGTAGAAAGCGACGTACGGTCCGCGGCACATCCGCCGGGCCCGGTTGTTGGTTTGCCTGCAGATTGGACACCGATACGGAGTTCGAACGAAGACTCATGGTGAGGATTCTGGCGTCGACAAATAGAAAATCGAGCCAGCGAACAGACTGGCTCGAAGTGGGGAACGGCAAGCGCTCGTCATGCCGGTCGCGGACCTGCGTCGAGCGCGACCGGCCGAAGTCCGATCGTCCTGCACGGCTGCCCGATACCGTCATATCGGTATCAGGGCAGCCTGCACAGCGTCAGATCTTGGGTGCCTTGTCGACGACGAGGCCCGTCTGCGGATCGAGGAAGAGCGGGTGCTTGTAGCGGCCTTCGCCACGGCGATCGAAGTCGAACATGCCCATGATGCTGCCCGCGCTCGCATCGAACGAGCCGCCGCCGAGACGTTGACCGTCAAGCCAGTTGTCTTCGATGAAGCGGACCACCGACGTCTGGTCGATCTGCGTATGGTCGACGAAGTTCTGCTTCGCCCACGGCGAGATCACGACGAACGGAATGCGCGTGCCCGGACCACAGCGGCCGTTCACGGGCTTGTTGTTCACACCGTTGCGCGCCGAACCCGTGCCGCAGATTCCCGAGCCATTCAGCTGATCGGCGACCGAATCGAACGACGCGCTCGTCGGCAACGTATAGGCATGGTCGTACCAGCCGTCCGAGTCGTCCCACGCCACGATCACGGCCGTATCGTCCCAGTCCTTCTGCTGCTGCAGGAAGTTGACGACCTTCGTGACGAAAGCCTGCTCGTCGAGCGGGTCCGAATAGCCGGCGTGAGCGTCCTGGTAGGCCGGGGCCTTGAGGAAGCTGACCGCCGGGAAATTACCCGCGCTCACCGAGTTGAAGAAGTCGTCGGTATCGTACTGGTGATTGGCGGGGTCCGGCGTGCGACCGTCCTTCTCCGTGCTGTGACCGATCGCCGCCATCGAACTCGGGCGCAGGTGCTGCGGATTCGACGTCGACGCGAAGTACTGGAACCAGTTGTGGTGCGGAATATAGTCGGCCGTCGCCGCGCCGACGACCGGCGACATCGTGCTGCGCAGGCACCCGGTCGTGCCGTTGCTGTTCACCGTGGAAAGGTTGAAGCCGCCCATGAAGCCGCCCCAGGTGATGTTGCGCGTGTTCAGCAGGTCGCCGATATTCTTGCCGGTCATCATGGCGGAATCGGTCTTGCTCGAACAGGTGTCGTAGCCCGGGTCGACGTCGTTGATCATCGTGAAGCCGTTCTGGCCGTCATTGACGTAGTACGAGCCCGCGACCGAGGGCTGCTTCGTCGTCGCCACGATCTTCATGCCATTGGTCTGCCCCGCGACCACTTCGAGCGCACCCGGTGTCGAGGGACCGTAGGTCGACGTGTAGGCGTTGTCGCTCATCGCGAAGCGTTGCGCGTAATTCCACAACGCGGTCACCGTGTTGCCGTCGAAGTAGCCCATCACCTGGCCCTTCGTGCCGAATGCGCCGATCCCGCCGGTCGTGCCATTGCCCGTGTATTCCGGGAAGAGATCGGCCGCGCCGTTGTCGTAGGCCTGCTGCTCGGCCGTATAGGCGTGGTTCTGGTCGGCCGTGGCCGCCTGCGTGCGGTCGAGACGGAACGGATTGAATGCCGCCGTGCCGTTACCCGGATTCGTGGCGTTCGGGTTGTTGGTCAGCAAGGCGCCGGACAGACCGTTCACCTGCGGCGTGCCGGCCTGCGCGTGAAATGCCGGCTCGCCCGGCAGGTTGGCCGCCTGCGGGTAAGTCGCGAAGTAATGGTCGAACGATACGTTCTCGCCGTAGATCACGACCAGATGCTTGATCGGGGTAGCCGTGCGAATCTCGTCATGCCGGTCATTCCGGCCATGATCGTCGTTATCGCCCCATGCAACGGTCGATGCGAATGCCGAGACGGAGAGTAAACCAAGTGCTAGATGGCGCCATTGCATGTCGTGCTCCTCGCTGAATTCGTATTGATTGGGGATGACCACGAAGCCTGCGCGGGCAACGATCAGATTCGCACCGGCGTACACCGGTGTGCGCATGTCATCGGGATGCGGGGACTACGCGGCGAATAGATTAGAGCATCGGGATATGAAGGCTCGGCGTCCGATCCCTTGCAAAAAGATTTCGTTGAAATGATCGGACAAAATCGATCAGGTATCCGATGCGTCGCATCGGCGGCTTCCACCGCCGTCCCGGCCTGGGGAAATCCCTTGTATTCGCCCGATGCATACCCGTTAAAAGAAGTGATGCACGCCGATACGAAACGCGGTCTGATTCGGGCTATCCGACGGCGCAAGCAATGGCATCGCCGCATTGCCAACGCCATCGGCATGCTGATAGGTCACCTGTGCATACACGACGGTCCTTTTGGAAAGGGCGTAGACGTTGCCGATACCCAGTTCGGCATAGCGCGTGCCCGAGAGCCACGAAAGGTAACCGCCGACCGTCACGGTATTGGCCGCCGTCGCGTGATAGTCCGCGCCGAGTTCCGCGGTTCTCATGCGAGCCGATTGGGTGTCCGTCGAAAGATTCACCTGTGTCAACACGCCGTGCAGGTCGAATCTGGGTGTGGCCTTGTAGAACGCCGACAAGCCGAAAATATCCTGCTTTCGCGCGACGAAGGTCTGCCCCCCCGCCAGCGGCTGCCCAAGAAACGACGTCAGGCCGAGCCCCGATACCAGCGCAATCGCGTGATTGCGCCAGCTGCTGTAGACGGCCGACGCACGCAACGGCCCCTGGGCATAGACGATATCCGCGCTTACCACCCGGCCCGGTTGCGTGGTGGAATCGGCGAAACCGTACAGCGTGCTCGCGCTGAATCCATCGAACGACGGCGTCGTGTACTTCACGGAGTTGTTGATCGAATCGCCGACGATTCCCAGATTGTCGAGATTAGCCGGATGAAACAGATAAAACGTGTATTGCAGGCTGCCATTCGAGTTGACGCGCAACGCGTCCGCGGCGAGATCCAGTTGACGGCCCAGCGTCAGCGTACCGAAACGGGAACTGGATAGTCCGACCCATGAAAAGTGGCTGAACGCCTGACCCGCAATCGTCCCTTGGCCCGTATTCGACTTGAAGCCGTTTTGCAAGGCGAATAGCGCCTTCAGGTCGCCGCCCAGATCTTCCACGCCACGCAGTCCGAAGAAATCGGGCACGGCAACCGGGCCAAGCGTCGCAGTGCCATGTCCCATGTTGTTGGTGTTGTAGGTGATGCCTTCATCGATGCTGCCGTAAAGCGTGACACTGCTTTGCGCATAGGCGCCGGTTGCCAGCATGCTCGACGCAAGGAGCGTCAGAGTTCGTTTTCTCATTGTCCAAGGTCTCCTCTTCTATTGTCTGAAGCACCGGCTTGCATCCCTGTGAGCGGTGCGGAGCGACGGCGCGTTACACGTCCTCGGGCAGCGGTTTGCCAACGGTTTCCGGCAAGAACGGCGTGAGCGACAACCCCACGAGATAGATGAAGCCCACCGTCACGGCGGCGTGGCCGTAGCCGCCGAAGCGCGCGATCAGCGTGCCCGCGACGAGCGGGCCCGACCACGCGAGCAAACGCGGCACGTTGAAGCAGAACGCGATCGCCGTGCCGCGGATGCGTGTCGGATAGAGCTCCGGCAGCCAGGTCGGCATCCACGTGTACTGACCGAGGCTGAAGAAGCCCGTCACGGCCGAGACCAGCAGCAGCATCCCGATGTCGTGCGTCCACATGAACAGCACGGGCGTCATGACGAGCGCCATGCCGAAGAACAGGAACGTCACGCGCTTGCGGCCATAGGCATCGGCGAGAAAACCGAGCCCGATATAGCCGGCAATCGCGCCGACGTTGTACGCCATGCCCGCGAAACTCGCCCAGCGCGCCGCGGACAATCCCGCGTGCGCAGCCACCGAACCGATATAAGGCGGCACCCAGGTGGAAATGCCCCACCAGCCGAGCGTCGTCGTCAGCGACATGAATACCGCGATCAAAGTACGGCGCCGCAAGGTCGGTTCGGAGAACAGATCGACGAGCGTAAAGCGGCTCAGCGCCTGTTCGTGGCTCGATACCGCGCCGCCTTGACGCTTGAGTCCACGGATTCTCTTGCGATCGTCGTTGACGCGCTCCCACTGCTCGGACTCCGGAATATTCGAGCGCATCCACAAGGTGACAAGGCCGGGCAGCACGCCGAGCAGGTACATATAGCGCCACGCAAGCTCGCCCGCCTGACTCATGAAGAGCCACACCAGCGACGCGACGAAAAAGCCCATGCCGAGCCCGCACTGCATGAGCCCCGCTCCCTTGCCGCGATGGCGGTCCGGCCAGAGTTCGGCCGTCATCGCCGTGCCCGTGGCCCACTCCGAACCCATCGCAAGACCGACGATCAGGCGCAGCACCACGAACGACTCCCAGTTCCACGCGAATGCGCTCAGGCCCGTGGTCAGCGAATAGGCGAGAATCGCCAGCATCATCATCCGC
This sequence comes from Paraburkholderia sp. Ac-20342, assembly GCF_017104985.1. Lineage (NCBI taxonomy): Bacteria > Pseudomonadati > Pseudomonadota > Betaproteobacteria > Burkholderiales > Burkholderiaceae > Paraburkholderia > Paraburkholderia sp. Ac-20342. The sequence continues at coordinate 18,084 of NZ_JAAGPQ010000015.1, forward strand.
TTGCGGCCGATGTAATCGGTCAGCACGCCGCCGACCAGACCGCCCACGCCCCAGCCCAGCAGCGTCAGCGCGATCACGAGGCCCGCATAGAAGGGAATCTGCGCCTGCATCGCCGGCTCGAGCAACTGGCGCAGCGCGATGCCGACCGTCAGGATCAGTGTGTAGGTTTCGTAGCCATCGAACAGCCAGCCGAGGTTCGACGCGCATAGCGCATTCCACTGCTGACGATTGAGCGAGCGATACCAGGCTTGCGGCGCCGCGCCGCCCGGCGTGACACCGGACGGGCGTTGCCCGGGTGACCCTGCGGGGTGTTGCATCGATTGTCTCCTTGATTCTTTTTATGTCGCCCACGTAGGCGGGCTGCGCCGCAAGCGGCCCCACGCGAAGCATCGACGGGATCGTGTCCTTTCCCGCGGTGCGTGGTACGTGGTATGCGGTGCCGTTGCGGTCAAGCCGTCAGCTATGACCGATCACAGGATGCGGCTCATAAGGCGCTTCGAGTTCCGCGATCTCGTCGGCGGACAGATTCACGTCGATTGCCGCGACGGCGTCCTCCACATGAGCTTGCTGCGTTGCGCCGATCACGGGTGCCGTCACGTTCTTGTGCAAAAGCCAGGTGTACGCGAGCGTCGCGTGACTGAGGTTTCGGCGCGCGGCAAGCTCGCCCAGTCGGGTCAGCACACGCGCATCGCTGTCCCGGCAGTAGTACTTCTGCGCGACGTCGTCGGTTCTTGCCCGCAGGGTCGCCGCGTCTTGCGTCGAGTCTTGCGTCGAATCCTGTACCGCCGCGTCCGTCTTGCGGCGGCCGGAAAGAAATCCGCGCGCGAGCGGACTCCACGGGATCACCGCGACACCCTGATCGCGGCACAGCGGAATCATTTCGCGCTCTTCCTCGCGATACGCGAGGTTGTAGTGGTTCTGCATGCTGACGAACGGCGTCCAGCCGTTCTCGCGTGCGATCTGCTGAGCCTTGGCGAACTGCCATGCCGCCATGCTGCTTGCACCCAGGTAGCGCACCTTGCCGGCCTTCACGATGTCGTGAAGCGCTTCCATGGTCTCCTCGAGCGGCGTCTCGTAGTCGAAGCGATGGATCTGGTACAGGTCGATATAGTCGGTCCCGAGCCGTGCGAGGCTCTGGTCGACAGCATGCAGGATGCGCTTGCGCGACAGGCCGTCCGAGTTGGGTTGCTTCGGCGGTTTCGTCCCGCCCGCGGCACCGCCCTTGAACGCCATCTCGACGGGATAGAACACCTTCGTCGCGATCACCGCTTCGTCGCGGCGGCAGAATTCGCGCACGAATTGGCCCGTCAGTACTTCGGACTGTCCCGCCGAATACATGTCGGCGGTATCGAAGTAGTTGATCCCGAGTTCGACCGCGCGTTGCACGATCGGACGCGATGCGGCTTCGTCGAGTATCCACGGCCGCCATTGCGGCGTTCCATAAGACATCATGCCCAGCGCGATGCGGGAAACGGCGAGGCCGCTGTTGCCCAGCTTGACGTATTTCATCGTGACGTTTCCTTCGGAGCCTGCCGGCTCAGATCGGGTAGATGATCGAGTTGCGAATCCACTCGCTGTCGAATACGCAGGCGCGCGTCCTGAACTTCAGGCCGTCCGGCGTGCGCGCGAGCGTGTCGATGTAGCGGCCCACGTTGAAGAGTTCGGAAAACGTGTCGCGCTTCGTACGTAGCACGAGATAGTTCGCCTCGGCGTGAATCTCGTTGGCGTCGGCGGAGAGAATGCGCGGCGCCGAGACGATGTGCCGCTGATAGTAGGGATCGTGATAAAGCGTTTCACGCACCCCGTAGACGCGATCGCGCAGCATGCCCTTGCCTTCGAGCCACATGATGCAAAGCGGCAGCTTCGCGTCGAAGTTCTCGCGCGCCTGAATGCGATAGTCGCAGTCGTCGACGAAGAAATCAGGCCAACGATCGAACTCGCCCGCATCGACGCACGCGCTGTATTCGCTGTGCAACGCCATCACGTCGAGCAGGTCCATTTGCGGATTGGTGTGCTGCATGGGTCAGATCTCCATCAACTTGCGCCAGTACGCGTACATGCCACGCAGCACGTTCTCGGTAATCGTGTGGGTCGATTCGCTCCAGTCGCGTCCGCCCTGCTCCGCAATCGTCACGCGCCCGCTATCGCCGCTGTCGTACGATTCCTGGCAGAACTCGAGCACTTCGCCGTCGTCCGCGGAGACGTAGCCCGCCGGGCCGAACATGTTGGCCTGGCGCATCCGGCGCGTCTCCATCTCGGCGTCGTCGTCTTCGAAGCCGAAGTGCGTCCAGACGAAATCGAACGCCCCCGTGCCGCGCGGAATGATCTGCCGCATCGACATGCTGTTCGACTGCTGCTGCACGATCAGATTGGGAAAGAGCGTCAGCATCACGACCGTGGGGCCGTTCCACCAGTCTTCCTGCGCGATGTCGATAATGCGTTCGTCGTTCAGGTGCATGTCGTCCTTGAAGCTGTGCAGGCCTTCGCTGACATCGCCCTTGCCCGTCGCCTCGCGGGTCGACTCCATCGCGCCGTGCCGACCATGTGCATCCGTCACGATGCGCGACTTCTGATCGCCGCGAATCAGGCCGAACATCAGAAACCAGGTATGCAGGAGACCGACGTGATACGGGTCCTTGATGTTCTCCTGCATCAGCTTCCAGTTGCCGGGAATGCGCTGGCGCGCGTGACCGTGAATCTTCAGCTTGCGGCCGTCGAACGTGCGGTCGAAGTAAGGCAGGATCTGCGGACCGAGATAGTCTTCGAGCGGCTCCACGTCGTGATCGAACGACGCGAATATCACGCCGTGACGTACCGCGACCTTGAGCTTGTTCAAGCCGTGATTGGCCGGTTTGAAATCGGCCGGCATGCCGCCGCGTATTTCGCCGTCCTTCTTGAGTCCGCGTCGAAACGGCACGCCCGTCAGATTGCCTTTGAGGTCGTACGTCCACTGGTGATACGGGCACAGGAACTCTTTGCGGTTGCCGGTGCGTTCACGGCAGAATGCCGCGCCGCGATGCGCGCAGATGTTCTCCACCGCGCTGACGGAACCGTCTTCGTTGCGCGCCAGAATGACGGAGCGCTCGCCGACCCAGGTGCGCTTGAAATCACCGTGGTTCGGCAATTCGGCTTCGAGGCCGACGTAGTTCCAGTGCTTGCCGTAGAAGATTCGCTCGAGTTCGCGGCGATAAACCGACTCATCGGTATAGACCCAGAACGGGATGCGGCTCGATCCTTCGTCCTTCCATTTATGAACGAACGAAATCGGAACGGATTCCATGCTCATGCGTTGTCTCCTGTCGTTGTTGCTGGAAACATGATCGGCGAGAGCTCGCCGCCGACCAATAAAGGCCCGCGAATGCACGATATAATCGCCAGCAATATCGGGGGCGAGACTGATGGAATTACGCAATCTGGATCTGAACCTGCTGCTGGTACTTGCCGAACTCGTGCGGGAAAAGAGCGTCTCGAAGGCAGCGGAGAATCTCGGCATGTCGCAGCCCGGCATGAGCAATGCGCTGAACCGGCTGCGCGCGCTGCTCGGCGACGATCTGCTGCTGCGCACGGGCCGCGGCATGCAGCCCACGCCCTACGCCGAGCGGCTGGCCGGCCCGCTCAACGAAGCGTTGCGGCTGATTCAGGGCGTCGTCAACCTGGAGATGGATTTCGATCCGGCGACGAGCGATCGCAGCTTTACCATTGCGATGACGGATATCGGCGAAATCGACTTCCTCGCGAACCTGATGCGCGCGCTCGAACGCTTCGCGCCGAACGTATCCATCAGCACGGTCCGCAAGGACGAGTCCAATCTGAAGGACGAGCTCGAAACGGGCGCCGTCGATCTCGCCATCGGCTGGCTGCCCCACCTCAACACCGGCATGTTTCAGCGCCGCCTCACGTCGAGTCAGTACGTTTGCGCGTTCCGCAAGGGCCATCCGCTCGACAAGGGCGGCGTGACGCTCGAAGAGTTCGGGCAGGCCGATCACCTCGTGGTGCTGGCCGCGCATACGGGGCACATGATGATCGAACACGATCTGGAGCGCCTCGGCGTGCGCCGCAACGTGAAGCTGCGGATTCCGCACTTCGCGGCAGTGGGCCATATTCTCAGCGAGACGGATCTGATCGCGACACTGCCGGGGCGCCTCGTGAACCGCAGCATCGTGCCGTTCGATCTCGCGTGGGCGCCGATGCCCATCAAGCTCGAAGCGATCCCGCTCAACGTATTCTGGTCCGCCAAATATCATCGCGACCCCGCCAATCAGTGGCTGCGCTCGATGATGTTCGACACGTTCAGCGAAGGCGCGCCGCACGTGCCGACCGAGCAGACCGTGCCGCTGCCGTGATACGGGCCGGTGCACCGGGTCACGCACATATTCAGCGTGCGAATATCGTCCATTCCGGGCACGTAGTTCCTGCCTGACAGTCTCCCGCTTAAGATCGCCAAAAACAGATCTAGAGGCGGAGACATTCATGCAGTTGCACGTGCAACCCACCGGACAGTCGATCGGCTTCGCATCCGGCGACAATCTGCTCGACACCTTGCGGCAGGCGAGCGTACCGATTTCCTATAGCTGCTCCGCGGGCCGCTGCGGCACCTGCCGGTGCACGCTGATCGACGGGTCGCTGCAAGTCGGAAGCGAGCGCATCGACTCGCCCTCGCAAACCGTGCTCGCGTGCCAGGCCTCGCTGACGGGCGATTGCACCATCGCCATCCCCGAGCCCGACGAGATCGTCGTGCATCCCGCGCGCATTCTGAAGGGCACGGTCGAGTCCATCGAGGCGCCCGTGCATGACGTGCGCATCGTGCGTTTTCGCACGAACCGCCCGCTATCGTTTTCGCCGGGTCAATTCGCGACGCTGCAGTTCGGGCCCGGACTCGAACGGCCCTATTCGATGGCTTCCGTCGAAGGCGACAATCTGCTCGAATTCCACATTCGCATCGTCCCGGGCGGCACCGTCAGCCGGCATGTCGCTAACGTGCTGCGGCCCGGCGATACCGCGCGGATCGGCGGCCCGCTCGGCACCTCCTATCTGCGCCGCACTCACGACGGCCCGATCATCTGCGTCGGCGGCGGCACGGGGCTCGCGCCCGTGCTGTCGATCACGCGTGCTTCGCTCGAAGCCGGCAATCGCCGGCCGGTCCATCTGTACTTCGGCGTGCGTTCCGAAGAAGACCTGTATGGTGCACAAACGCTTGCCGATCTGCAACGACGCTATCCGAATCTGCTCGTGCAAATCGTCGTCGCGAGCGGTCCCGCGCAGGAAGGGCATCGCGCGGGACTCGTTCCCGACGCGATCGCCGCCGACTGGCCGGACGCTCGTGACCTGCTCGATTTTCGCGGCTACGTGTGCGGTTCGCCGCCGATGGTCGACGCCGTGACGGCGGCGCTCGTCGCGAGAGGGCTCGATCCTTCGCGCATCTACGCCGACGCTTTCTTCACGCAACCCCCAATCGCCACGCAACCGGCGTGACATCACTCATCCCAACACACAGGTTCAACACAGGTTCAATCAGGAGAACATTTCCATGACAGAAGGCTGGATCGACGTAGCGGCGCAAGCCGATCTGCGCGCCGACGACGTCGTCGCCGTCAAGGCGGGCGGGCGCGAAATCGCACTGTATTCGATCGACGGTGAGGTGTACGCGACCGACAACATCTGCACACACGGACATGCCCGGCTGTGCGACGGTTTTCTCGAAGACGGCGAAATCGAGTGCCCCTTGCATCAGGGACGCTTCGACGTGCGCACGGGCAAGGCGATGTGCGCGCCGTTGACCGAAGATCTGCGGGCGTTTCCGGTCAAGATCGTCGACGCGCGCGTGATGGTGCAGATCGAATGAATCGCGGTCGCGGTTGAAAAAAACAAAGCACGTCCCCCAGGAGACAGCATGGAATTGAATCTGAAGGACAAGGTCGCGATCGTCACCGGTGCGAACCGCGGCATCGGTGCCGGCGTCGCGCGCCAGCTCGCACAGGAAGGCATGCAGCTCGCGCTGGTCGCACGCGATGCCGCGAAGCTCGACGCGACCGCCGCCGCCTTGCGCGAACACAGCGGCGTCGACGTGCTGACCGTCGCTTGCGACCTGCGCGAGCGCACGGCCGCGTCCGCCGTGGTCGAGCAAACGCTCGCCCGGTTCGGGCGTCTCGATCTGCTCGTGAACAACGCGGGCGCGACCCAGCGCGGCGACTTCTTCGAATTGACCGACGACGACTGGCAGGATGGTCTCGCGCTCAAGCTGCACGGCTACGTGCGCATGACGCGCGCGGCATGGCCGCATCTCGCGCAGACGCAGGGCACGGTCGTCAACATCGTCGGCGTCGGCGCATGGACCGGAATCGGCGAGTTCACGATTGGCGGCGTCGTCAATGCCGGGCTGATCAACTTCACGAAAGCGATGGCCGATATCGGCAAACGCGATAGCGTCCGCGTGTGCGCAGTCAATCCCGGGCGTATCAGAACCGACCGCCTTGAACGCAACATCCAGCGCATTGCCCAGAACGCCGGCGTGACCCCCGATGTCGCCACGGACCGGTTGCTCAAGGAATGCGGCATCAACCGCTTCGGCTCTCCGGACGAAATAGGCCAGGCGGTGGCATTCATGGCATCGGCGGCGGCATCGTTCGCGCAGGGCTCCATTCTCGATATCGACGGCGGCGAAACGCGCGCCATCTGACAAACAGAGGCCGGCGGCGCTCGCGCACCGCCCTTCTCCCTTCTCCACCAGGAAGAACGATGGATTGGCACCTTGAAACGGGAAGCGGTATCGGGCAGCAACGCGAAACGCGGCCTGCGCAGAATGACGGGCTAGCCGGCTTTCACGATGACGGCAGGCTCCCGGCAGACGACGATGACGTGCACGACACGCATAACATCGCCGGCTTTATCGAACTGTTCTATCTCTGGCGCTGCATGAACGGAACGCACGAAGCGTCGATGTCGCGGTTCGAATTATCCGCAACGCGTCTCGTCGCGCTGTAACGGCCTACCTTGCAAGCACGGCTTGCCGTGCACGAACCTCTCGAGCGTGAGCAGATGAATCTCATCACCGAATTCAGCGTCTCCAGAATCGGCAGCGAATGCCGTATTGCGTTTGCGCAGCCCGACAGCGGCAATACGCTGAGCCTGAACGGATTGGGTGCGCTAGCGGATTCGATTCGCGCCGCGGGTCGCGACCCCGCCGTGAAACTCATCCGGATCAGCGCGACAGGTGCCAGTTTTTGCGGCGGTCGAGCAGCGAATCCGCCCTCGCAACCGGTCGCGAGTCCGGAGCAGTTTCGCCGCGCGATTGCCGATCCGATCCTCGGCGTCTACCGCGCATTGCATGAAAGCGAGATTCCGGTGCTGGCCGAGGTGCAGGGAGACGCTCAGGGTTTCGGTTGCGCGCTCGTTGCGGCCTGCGATCTCGCCATCGCATCGGCAGAGGCTCGCTTCAGTCTGCCCGAACTGCGGAAGAACCTGCCGCCCACTTTAGTGTGGTCGGTGCTGCGACATCGCGTGCCCCCCAAAGCGGCGGCGCATATGATCTATCTGACCGACACCATCGATGCAAAGACCGCTCGCGAATGGGGCCTCGTCGCGGAAGTCGTGCCGGCCGGCACGCTTGCCTCGCGCGGCGATGCCATCAGCGCGTCCATCTGCTCGCGTGACCGGATTGCCCTGAGCGCGCTCAAGGCCTACTTCCGCGAAATCGTGATACCCGATTTTTCCCTGGCAAGCGAAACGGCGGGGCTGATGCTCTCTTGCGCAATGACTTCGATACGCCGCGACTGATCTCCCCTTGATCTTCCCCTACATGCGCGGCGCCCCTGTTCGGCGCACGGCGCAATGCATAAACGGCACGGCATAACCACCATACTCCCGCGAAAATGACGAGGATGCGCAGCCCAGCGTAATATACGGTCAGTTATAGCGAGCGGTTCGCTCGCCTGGTCTGCCTCGGAGAGTTCCAGATGAATGCTGCGCAAACCGACCACGCCTCTGCCGATGTCGCCTCTTCCACGGGCACGCTCTTCCTCACCGGCAATGTGGTTCGCCCCCTGACGCTCTCGCTCGATGATCTCCGGCAATATCCGGGCGTGACCTGTGCTCCGTTCGATCTGCGCTGCTACACCACGAACCGCTTTATCCGCACCGTTGCGCCGTATCGCGGGGTCCTGCTGACCGATCTGCTCAGGCAGGCCGAACTGCGCTGCGACGCGGATGGCGACTTCAAGCGCATGATCTTCATCGCTGTCGGCCACGATGGCTACGCGGTCACCTTCTCGTGGCACGAACTGTTCAACACGCTGGTGGGGCGGCAAGTCGTGGTTGCGTACGAGTGCGACGGCGTTCCGCTCGATCCCGATGACGGCGCCCCCATCCTGTTCTCGGGCGCGGATCTTCTGCCCGCGCCACGTCACGTCAAACGCCTTCTCCGGATCGAAACCCGCGTATTGAGGCCCTGACGCCGCTGACGGCAAGCCTTGCCACCCTCCGGCGACGCTTCCGTTGTGCGTCGCAAAATCGAAACTTCGAATCCTTACTGTGGAGAGGCGTAATATTTCTCAGGATATAACGGAGCGGTACACCTGTCCCGTCGACATGCGAGGAATACACCCATGAACCACGCAGAACTGCAGTACCTCACCACCGAATATCCCTTCCGCAAGCAGTACGAGAACTTCATCGGCGGGCAGTGGCTCAAGCCCGTCGGCAACGAGTACTTCGACAATATTTCCCCGATCACGGGCGAGCCCTTCACGTCCATCCCTCGTTCGCGCGAAGCCGACGTCGAACTCGCGCTCGACGCCGCGCACAAGGCCAAGGACGCCTGGGGCCGCACCTCGGCGGCAGACCGCGCGAATCGGCTGAACCGGATCGCCGAGCGCATCGAGGCCAATCTCACGCGGCTCGCCGTGGCGGAGACCATCGACAACGGCAAGCCATTGCGCGAAAGCATGGCGGCCGATATTCCGCTCGCGATCGATCATTTCCGCTATTTCGCCAGCGCGGTCCGTGCCCAGGAAGGCGCCATTTCGCAGATCGACGACGACACGGTTGCCTATCACTTCCACGAGCCGCTCGGTGTGGTGGGCCAGATCATTCCGTGGAATTTCCCGATCCTGATGGCGACGTGGAAGCTCGCCCCCGCGCTCGCGGCCGGCAACTGCGTCGTGCTCAAGCCCGCCGAGCAGACTCCGGCCTCGATCCTCGTGCTGATCGAATTGATTCAGGATCTGCTGCCGCCCGGCGTCGTGAATGTGGTGAACGGCTTTGGTCTCGAAGCCGGCAAGCCGCTTGCTTCGAACAAGCGCATCTCGAAGGTGGCCTTCACGGGTGAAACCACCACGGGCCGGCTCATCATGCAGTATGCGAGCCAGAACCTGATTCCCGTGACGCTGGAGCTCGGCGGCAAGAGCCCGAACATCTTCTTCGCCGACGTGATGGAGCACGACGACAGCTTCCTCGACAAGGCGCTGGAAGGGTTCACGATGTTCGCGCTCAATCAGGGAGAAGTGTGTACGTGTCCGTCGCGCGTGCTGATCGACGAGAAAATCTACGACCGCTTCATGGAACGCGCGCTCAAGCGTGTTGGCGCGATCGCGCAGGGACATCCGCTCGATCCGAAGACCATGATCGGCGCACAGGCGTCGCGGGAACAACTGGAGAAAATTCTCTCGTATCTCGATCTCGGCAAGCAGGAAGGCGCGCAATGCCTGACGGGCGGCGAGCGCAACGCGTTCGAAGGCGAATTGAAGAACGGCTACTACGTGAAGCCCACGGTGTTCCGCGGCCACAACAAGATGCGGATCTTCCAGGAAGAGATCTTCGGGCCGGTCGTGTCAGTCACGACGTTCAAGACCGAGGAAGAAGCGCTGCACATCGCCAACGACACGCTGTACGGCCTCGGCGCCGGCATCTGGACACGCGACGGCACGCGCGCCTATCGCTTCGGCCGCGCGATCCAGGCGGGCCGGGTGTGGACTAACTGCTATCACGTCTATCCCGCGCATGCTGCATTCGGCGGCTACAAGCAGTCGGGCATCGGACGTGAAAACCATAAGATGATGCTCGACCATTATCAGCAGACGAAAAATCTGCTGGTGAGCTATAGCGACAAGCCGCTCGGATTCTTCTGAGTGACGGTCCCGGCCTCGCCGCCGCATGATGCACGGCGAGGCGCCATCGCCAGGGAGTACTCGCCATGGCCGACGAAGTGCCGCGTGTCGTCGCAACGCCCGCCGCGATCGCGCTGATCGAACAACTCGTCGCCGAGCACGGTCCCGTGCTGTTTCATCAATCGGGCGGCTGTTGCGACGGCAGTGCGCCCATGTGCTTTCCAGCCAATGAGTTCATGGTGGGCGGCTCGGACGTGAAACTCGGCACCCTTGCGGGCGTGCCCTTCTACATGAGCGAATCGCAATTCGAGTACTGGCAGCACACACAGCTCATCATCGATTGCGTGTCCGGCAACGGCGGCATGTTTTCGCTGGAACGCCCTACGGGTCTGCGCTTTCTCACGCGATCGAGGCTCTTTGACGATGCCGAATCGGCATGGCTCGCGGCGCATCCGGCCGAACGGGCGGAGAGCTAGCGTGTCTGGGGCGCGTCAAGCGGAAACATGGCGGTAGAAACTAGCGACTGGCGGATCGACACAATCGTCCATAGGCTGCACTGCTTTGTCGCCGAACGCGGTGACGTCCGTCGATATCACGCGCACAAAAAATTGGCAGCGGCGACGGGAAAGATCGGGCAAGAGAGAAAGAGACCGGAAAATCCGGTTCAGGGCAAAAAAAGCCGCACCAATGAGACAGGGCTTGCGCGGGTCGAATCGGCGAAACCCTTGCTGGCATTGTGGTGCCGGGGACGGGACTTGAACCCGTAAGCCGTGAGGCGGCGGATTTTAAGTCCGCTATGTTTACCAATTTCATCACCCCGGCAGGGGTCGCGACCACGCGCGGTCGCGAATTCTACCATTGCGTGACGGGCGCACCAAAAAGCGCAGCGGGCGAACCCTATCCGCTCGCCAATCCACCTGCAATCCGCCGGCAATCCAGCCGTATTCTCACGACAAACCCGCCGCTCCATCCGGCTTTCCGGCTTCATCCGCCGGTCACAAACGCTCCCGATAGTGCGAAGTCGATTTCAACGCGGCAGCAGCACTCGCGCCGGCGGGGTCCGCACATCGGCCGCAACGACGACACCTGCCGCAAGTCTCGATCGAACCGCACGCGCCGATTGCATTATCGTAATGGAAGCGGCGCCGGCTTCCGGCGCGCCACACCGAGGATTCCCCATGCTACTGGCTCAAATCAGCGACCTGCACATCAAGCGGCCCGGCGAGCTCGCCTACCGCCGCATCGATACCGCGCCGTATCTCGCGCGCTGCGTCGCCGCGCTCAATGCGCTCGTGCCGCGTCCCGACGCGGTCATCATGACCGGCGATCTCGTCGATCAGGGCGACCCGCAACAGTACGAACACCTGAAGACGCTGCTCGCGCCGCTCGACATCCCCTACTTCCTGCTAGTCGGCAATCACGACGAACGCGGCGCGTTGCGCGCGGCGTTTCCCGAGCGCGCGGAACTGCACGGCGGCGGAGAGTTCGTGCAGTACGCGCTCGACGTCGGCCCGCTGCGCGTGATCGCGCTCGATTCGCTGGTGCCGGGCGCAAGCGGCGGCATGCTGTGCGATACGCGGCTCGCGTGGCTCGCGCAACAGCTCGACGCGGCAAGCGGCAAACCGGTCGTGGTCGCGCTGCATCATCCGCCGTTCGCCTGCGGTATCGAGCACATGGACGAGATGCGGCTCGATCCGGCGGCATCGGACAAGCTCGCCGCGTTGATCGCGCGTCATCCGAACGTCGAGCGCGTGATCTGCGGACACGTGCATCGGCCGATGTACGTGCGCTTCGGCGGCACGATCGCGTGTGCGATTCCGGCGCCCGCGCACCAGGTCGCGCTCGATCTGCGCGAGGATGCGCCGTCGATGTTCGTGATGGAGCCGCCCGCCTATGCGCTGCATCGCTACGATCCGGCGACCGGCATCGTGACGCATCATGCGTATGTCGAGGCCGCCGACGGGCCTTATCCGTTTGATGACGTTTGATGACGTTTGATGACGTTTGATGATGTTCGACGACGACGGCGGCGAGTCGAGCGACCGAGGTCGGCGCTCTGATGCACCGGGATTCGATGCGTCGCTTCGATGCGTCCTTTCGATGCCGGGTCCCGATGCTTCAAATCGACGCTTCAAATCGATACGTCATCCCGATGCGCCGACGCGAGCGCACGACAATCGAGCCCTTGCCGCGCGTCATGGAAGCGTCATCGGAGCGACGTCCGAAACAGTCCGCAACGACCCGAAGCGGGATCGCGCGCCAGCCTCGCGCCCCGGCTTTAGCGCCCCCGGCTCCGGCGCGCCGTGGCCCGCTCGTGTCCGCGCGGCCCGTGTCTCGCCCAGGACCGTGGGCCGCCCGTCAGCACGATCCGCCTCGCTCCGGTATGATCGGCACGCTCGAGGACCGCGCATGGGCCGGTCCGTTGCTCCTGCCTGAGTCATGTCCACTCCCGACGCCTCCACCTCCGCTCCCGCCTCCGCCCGCTCGCTGCGCGGCCTGTTGCTGCTGCTCGCGACGATCGCCGGCATCTCGGTCGCCAACATCTATTACAACCAGCCGCTGCTCGACAACCTGCGCCAGTCGTTTCCGGGCGGCGCCTCGTGGGTCGGCGCGGTGCCGGCCGTCACGCAGCTCGGCTACGCGGCCGGCATGCTGCTGCTCGCGCCGCTCGGCGACCGCTTCGACCGGCGTCTGCTGATCCTGCTGCAGATCGCCGCGATGTGCATCGCGCTCGTCGTCGCGGCAACCGCGCAGACGCTCTCCGTGCTGATCGTCGCGAGTCTCGCGATCGGCGTGCTCGCGACGATCGCACAGCAGGCCGTGCCGTTCGCGGCAGAACTCGCGCCGCCGGCCGAGCGCGGCCAGGCGGTCGGCACGGTGATGAGCGGCCTGCTGCTCGGCATTCTGCTCGCGCGGACTGCGGCGGGCATCGTCGGCGAATACTTCGGCTGGCGCGCGGTGTTCGGCATGTCGGTCGTCGCGCTGCTGGTGCTCGCGGTCGTGATCGTCCTGCGTTTGCCGAAGAGCCAGCCGACCTCGACGCTGCCGTACGGCAAGCTGCTCGTGTCGATGTGGCATCTCGTGACCGGACATCGCGCGCTGCGCGAAGCCTCGCTGACCGGCGCGGCGATGTTCGGCGCGTTCAGCATCTTCTGGTCGGTGCTCGCGTTGCTGCTCGCGGGCGCGCCGTTTCATCTCGGACCGCAGGCGGCGGGACTGTTCGGCATCGTCGGCGCGGCCGGCGCGATGGCCGCGCCGCTCGCCGGCAAGTTCTCCGACCGGCGCGGACCGCGCGCGGTCGTCACGCTGTCGATCGTGCTCGTCGCGATTGCGTTCGTCGTGTTCGGCGCATCGGCGAAGAGCCTCGTCGGACTCGTAATCGGCGTGATCATTCTCGACGTCGGCGTGCAGGCCGCGCAGATTTCGAACCAGTCGCGCATCTACGCGCTGAAGCCCGAAGCGCGCAGCCGCGTGAATACCGTGTACATGGTCGCGTATTTCATCGGCGGCACGCTCGGCTCGGGCGTCAGCGCGATCGTCTGGCCCATGTTCGGCTGGATCGGCGTGAGTATCGCGGGCCTCGTGTTCGCGGCGCTGGCCGCGTGGAATCATTTGAGTTTGCCGGCGCGGGCCGGGCATTGATTGCGGGCTGCGCGCAAGGCTGATGAGCCATTGGCAGGAAGACCGCCTGTAATGAGCGATGCGTGGCTCGATTTCGATCAATTCATACGGGAAATGCGAACACCCGCTGCGTTGCCTCTCGACGAAAAGCTGACCCGAGACATGGACCTCTATCACGATCTCGATTGGGAACCCGCGAAGATCGTAGAGACGATGCGCGCGTGGTCCGAACGGTTCCGTGTCGATCTGCGGGATTTCAACGTGACCTGCTACGTTCCATCGGCAGCCATGCGCAAACGCGACGTCGCGGCAACGACATTGAAATCCCTGTTTAGCGCGAGGGCACGCGAATCACTCGGTGGCCGCGCGCTCACGCTTGGGATGCTCGAAGAAGCGATGAAGCGGGGATGGTGGCAACAGGACTCGGCCTGTCACGGGACTCGACTCGCTGACGGAGCCGCATGACACACGGCCTCGACGCGGTTGCCAGCGGGGTCGACGAGAAACGCCGCGTAGTAATCCCGATGGTAGTGAGGCCTTAGTCCCGGCTCTCCGTCAGACCGTCCGCCCGCCGACAGTCCGGCCTGGTAAAACGCGTCCACATGCTCGCGGGACGGCGCCTTGAAACACCAATGGCGTTTGTTCGGCGTTATTTCGCCGGGGTCCAGATATATCGCCAGACAGGTTGATACCGTGTCGTCCCCGCTGCAGCGCTCGCCGTAACCGAGCGCAGTGGGCTCGTCATAAACCTTGCGCGCCCCCAGAGCGGCCATGACGGCATCGTAAAAGGGTCGCGCCGTCTGAAGATCCGGCACGCCAATCGACACGTGATCCAGCAGTTGCATGGCATTGGCTCCGTGAAATGCACACTCGTTTATATCTGAAGATTCACTCGACGATGCCGAGCGCGGCTGCCGCGAGCTTGCCTATTTCGAGTCTGCTGCCTGCATCGTCGCCATCTTCGCCGTCTTCGAGCATCCAGACCGTCGATAAACCCGTCCACGCAAGCACCCACTGCAGAAGTCGCCGCGGCTCGATACCGGCGACATCGGCAACCAACTCGATACGGCGCCGGAAGATGCCCGGTGCCAATGCGCTCTCGCCGTCGGGGTTGCAGAAGAGGTTGGCATAGTCGAACGCGCGCTCGCCGTACAAACCTTTGGGATCGATCGCGAGCCAGCCGGACGGTCCGAAGTCGAGCACATTGCCGTGGTGAATATCGCCGTGCAGAACCGTGACGTCGCGCGGTGCCGCCAGCAGTTCGCGCGCGGTCTGGGCGCAGAGCCCGACAATCCCACCATGCGCGGGGCCCGCGCACAACAGCGCATCGAACCATTGCGTCAACGGAACCAGCGCGGGAAACGGCGTGTGAAGCGGCGCGGCGCGCGGCCGATGCAACTGCGAGACCGTTGCGCATAAGATGCGCGTGGCGTCGTCATCGCGGCCCTGTTCGACCATTTGCACGAGCGAAGCGGAACCTTGCGCACGCGCCATCAGCAAGGCTTCACCGTCGTGAGCCAGCACCGGCGCCGCGCCCTCGCCGCCCCACCACACCATCAGGCGGCTGCCCGCCCGTTCCTCGGCCTCGGACGACAGCTTGAGGATGGCGGCCACCCCGTATTGACGGACCGGGAGCAGGTTGCCGCTGCGCGAGGTAAACGGATCGCCATCGATCGTCAGATTCCAGCGCTTCAGGTATTGCTCGAACATGGAGGCCCATTCGGTTCGTCAGGTTTTGCCGGGGTTCCATCGCTCATCGTCCGGCCGTGCGCGGATCGCCGCGCCCCAACGCATACTCCTGCAACGCATCGAGCACGCGGTCGAACTCGAACGATTTGTCGTAAAAGTGGCGCACGCCGTACTGCTCGCAGCGCGCGCGATACGCAGGCAGCGCGTGATTGGTCAGCACCGCGGCGAACATCGCATCGATCAGCCCCTCGCGCTGCAAGTATGCGAGCACCGGCACGCCCGAGCCCTGCTTCAGTTGCAGATCGATAATCACCGCGTCGAAGGTTTCGTCGCCGAGCAGCGCGATCGCCTGATCGGCGGCATCGGCGTAAGCGGCCACCCGCAGCAGACCGGACGAATCGATCGCCTCCACGAGGCTGCGGCGGATCAGCGGCGAATCCTCGATCAGCAGCACGCGCAGCGGCGCGCGGCGGGCGGGCTCGGCAACGGACTTCGGTTCGCGGTTCATCGGCATGTCTCGATCGTCCCTCATTCGATCAAACCGTTCTTGATCGCGTAATACGTGAGGTCCGCGTTGTTCGCGAGCCGCATCTTCTCCAGCACGCGCGCGCGATACGTGCTCACGGTTTTCACGGACAGATGCAATTCCTCGGCGATCTCGGTCGGCAAGCGTCCGGCCGCGAGCTTGCAGAAGATCTGGAATTCGCGCTCCGACAGCGCTTCGTGCGGCCGCCCCGCGGCGGGCTTGTCGAGATTGTCGGCGAGCGTATCGGCAACCGCTTCGGACAGGTAACGATGTCCGCGCGCGACCGAGCGGATCGCCCGCACGATCTCCTCGGGCTCGCAGTCCTTGTTCAGATAACCGTTCGCGCCGGCGCGCAGCAGATTGATCGCATACTGGCTCTCGGGGTAGCCGGAAAGAATCAGCACGCCCTGCTCGGGGCGCACCTGCCGGATCACGCGCAACGTATCGATGCCGTTCTTGTCCGGCATCGCGATATCGAGCAGCACCACGTCGAATGCCTGCTCGCGCACGAGATTGATGGCTTCCTCGCCGGTGGCGGCCTCGGCGGCCACGCACATATCCGGCTCGTCGGCGACGAACTGTCTGAAACCGCCTCGGACGATCGCATGATCGTCAGCTATCAGCACTCGAATCATCGGTTGGGTGTCCGTGCAAAGGAGATCGCTCCGAAACGGACATTGTAATGACCAGGCACGTGGCCTGGCCGAAATACGCGGACGGGTTCATGCACCTCACCGCCTTGCATCCCTCGCGCCGGATCGCGCGAATTCATGCTGACTCACGCGACCCGGCCCACCCGCGCGCCCTTGTTGCAGCCATCGAAGCTGCCCATCCACACTATCCGCTAATCGCGTCCCTCGAGCAGATCGGCCATATCGTCGGCATGCTCTTCCTCGACCGCGAGGATTTCCTCCAGCAGACGGCGCGTGGTCACGTCCTTCTCGCCGAGATAGCGCACGATCTCGCGATACGTATCGATCGCGATGCGCTCGGCAATCAGGTTCTCGCGAATCATGTCGGTCAGGCTCGCGCCCTCCTTGTACTCCGAATGCGCGCGCTTCTTCAGGCCGTCCGGCGCGAAATCGGGTTCGCCGCCGAGCTGCACGATACGCTCGGCGATGCGGTCCGCGTGGTCCTGCTCCTCGGCCGCATGCTCGGCGAACTCGACCGCCACCGCTTCCGAATTGATGCCCTTCGCCATGAAATGATGGCGCCTGTAGCGCAGCGTGCAAACGATTTCGGTCGCGAGCGCATCGTTGAGCAGCTTGAGCACGATCTTGCGATCGGCACCGTAGGTCGCGGTAACCGGACCGTCCGAGATGTGCTTGCGCGCGTCGTCGCGAATCTTCTGCAGGTCCATCACGAACGGACCGTCGGACTGGGCAGCCCCGCTCTGGGCGGCGGATTGTTTCGTCATCGAATTTCTCCTTGGACTGTTGTGGGGAAATGGCACGTCACGTACGAATTGAGCACGAACCGCGCCCGCTTCGGCTACGTTCGGAACACGCCGAGCAGCAACGTGACCACGAATACGACCAGAAAGATGTAGAACAGAATCTTCGCGATCTCGGCCGCACCCGCCGCGATGCCGGTAAAGCCGAACACTGCGGCGATGATCGCAATCACGAAGAAGACGATGGCATAGTGAAGCATGACGGTTCTCCCTTGTATCGACGTTGGGTCTGCGAAGCAAATCGCTCGCCCGCCGCGCTAGTCGACTATCTTTTTCGTTATCACGAAGCCGAGCACGAGGAACACCACGCACAGCACGACGAACACGAAGAACAGGAACTTCGCGATGGCCGCCGCGCCGGCCGCGATACCGGTAAATCCGAGAAGACCGGCGATCACGGCCACGACGGCAAAGAACAGCGCCCACTTCAACATGATGGCTCCCTCCTGAAACGAAACGTTGAGCGAATGGTCGGGTCCATCGTATCGGGCGGTGCGCGCAGGCGCACTCCGACGCTCGCCGTTTTTCGTGTGAGAATCCGCTTACATCGGCTTACGTCCGCGTTACGCGAGCCGCGCTGCGCCGCCGGGCGAGTGCGATATCGAGGCCGATATCGAAGTCGCTGTTGAAGCCGATCCCGATCCGAGGAGCCGAATGTGTCGAACGTGCAGAACGCACAGAACGCGCCGGAACTGAGCCGCCCTCGCGTCACGGCGCGGCTCGCCGACTGGATGCGCAAGCGCAGTTGGGCCATCGCGATGACGGTCGCGATCGTCATCACGGTGGGCGGTCTCGTGATTCTCGAAACCGCACGCCAGCGCATCGCGGCCGAGTACGAAACCGCGCTCGAAGCACGCGACGTCACCGTGCGGCTCAGCACGCTCGCGAGCGAACTGTCGCGGCTCGCCGCGCAGCAGAATCATTTTCTGCTGACGCAGGACATGGCTTCCGCCGAGGCCTTTTGCGCGAGCGCCGCGCGCATCCGCGAGAACACGCGGCAACTGGAGCGCTTCTATCGCGACAGCCGCGCCGACAGCGCCGAGCTTGCGAGTTTCACGCAGATCGTCGCGCTGATCGACGCGCGCATCGGTGCGGGCGCAACTGTGCTGCAACAGGCGGTGCCGCATCGGCTCGATCTTGGCGCCTGCGGGCCGGCAGCCAGGCTGAATCCCGCCGGCGCGTCGCTGATCGACAGCACGCTCGCGCTGCTGCGCGACGACGAGGAGCGCCGCGCGCAACATGCGCTCGCCGCGAGCCGCGCCGATCAGCGGCTCTCGACGCTGTGCGCGGCGGGTCTTTCGGCGCTGAACATCGTGCTGTTCATCCTGCTGTTTCGCGATCTCGGCATCCAGATCGACCGGCAGACGCGCGCGCAGCGTCAACTGATTACGCAGCAGGAAGAACTCGACCAGCTCGTCAACGAGCGCACGCGTCAGCTCGAAGCGCTCGGCTGGCACCTGCAGGCGGTCAGCGAAAACGAAAAGACGCAGCTCGCGCGCGAACTGCACGACGAACTCGGTGCGATTCTGACCGCGTGCCGGATGGACGTCGCATGGGCGCGCCGCAAGCTCGAAGACAGCGAACCCGATCTCGCCGACAAGCTCAGGCGCGCGCTCGCCAATCTCGACCAGGGCATCGCGCTGAAGCGGCGCATCATCGAGGACATGCGGCCCACGGTGCTCGCCAATTTCGGGCTCGTCACGGCGCTGCGCACGCTCGCCGACGAAGCCGCGCAGCGCAACAACTGGACGCTCGACCTGCACCTGCCCGCCGACGACGTCCAGCTCGACGAGCAGACCGAGATCGCGCTCTTTCGCGTCGCGCAGGAGTCGCTGACGAATGCGGCGAAGTACGCGCGGGCCTCGAAGGTATCGATCGCCTTGCGGGTCGACGACGGCCAGGTCGCGCTGCATATCGGCGACAACGGCGTGGGCATCATGCCGGCCGACCTGACACGCACGCATACGCACGGCCTGCTCGGCATGCGGCAGCGCGTCGCCGCGCATGGCGGACGCTTCGACATCCGGCGCGGCACGCCGGGCGGCACCGAGATCGACGTGGTGATGCCGAGCGTCAGCACGGCGACGCCGTCGGTCGATCTGCCGCAATCGGCGGCAGTGGCCGCGCCCGGGTCGGCCACCCCAGCCACGCCGGCCGCCGCGCCGCCCACGTCGCCAGGCCTCGTCGGGCAAGGCCCTGCGGCATGAGGCGTGCCCCGCTGTAGGACGACGCCGACGCAAACACCGGAGCCCGCCTACAACAAAATCGCCGCGCGACCGACAGCGCGCGCTCCGCCCTTTTCTTACCATGCAGTCATGGCTGGTGCGAGGCCGGTTCGAGACTGATTCGGGACCGGATCGAAACCTGTTCGACCGGCATGGCGCCGGTCGGCCGACATCAACCGATGCATTCTCGACAAGGAGAACTTTCATGACTCGACTGATCGCTTTGCTTGTGCTTGCCGGAACGGCGATGCTTGCCAGCGGTTGCAACACGGTGGCGGGCGCCGGCGAAGACATTTCGAAGGGCGGCAACGCCATTACGAACTCCGCGGAACAGAACAAGTAAAAGAACCCATAAATGGAGGTTCGGGCAGGGTCAGGATGAGCCCGCCGCGGGAAACCGCGGCGGGCTTTTTCATGCCTCGCGGAATTTAGAATTTTTCCTCGGCGGCCTGGCCCGGCGCGCGGTGTATCGTGCGAGCGGCTCCCCTACTTACACGGTCCCCCGCATGTCTTACCCCCACCTGCTC
This sequence comes from Paraburkholderia sp. Ac-20342, assembly GCF_017104985.1. Taxonomy (NCBI): domain Bacteria; kingdom Pseudomonadati; phylum Pseudomonadota; class Betaproteobacteria; order Burkholderiales; family Burkholderiaceae; genus Paraburkholderia; species Paraburkholderia sp. Ac-20342. Next base: position 38,225 of record NZ_JAAGPQ010000015.1, read on the forward strand.
GCCGAACTCGACCTGGGCTTCACGCGCCTGCGCAATCGCGTCGTGATGGGTTCGATGCATACCGGCATGGAAGACCGCTTCTGGCATTACCCGCAACTCGCCGCGTATTTCCGCGAGCGCGCCAAAGGCGGCGTCGGACTCATCATCACGGGCGGCATTTCGCCGAATCGCGAGGGCTGGCTGCTGCCGTTCGGCGGCACGCTCAACTCGGTATTCGATCTGCGCAATTATCGGCTCGTGACCGAGGCCGTGCATGCCGAGGGCGGCAAGATCGCGCTGCAGATCCTGCACGCGGGCCGCTATGGCTACCAGCCGTTCGTGGTCTCGGCGTCCGCGCTGAAGTCGCCGATCTCGAAGTTCAAGCCGCGCGCGCTCAGCCTCGCCGGCATCGCGAAGACCGTGCGCGATTACGCGCGCTGCGCACGGCTCGCGCAACGCGCGGGCTACGACGGCATCGAGATCATGGGCAGCGAAGGCTATCTGCTGAACCAGTTCCTCTGCCCGCGCACGAACCGGCGTACCGACCGGTACGGCGGTAGCATCGAGAACCGCATACGGCTCGCGCGCGAGATCGTCGAACGCGTGCGCGCGGTGTGCGGCGAGCGCTTTATCGTCGTGTACCGGCTGTCGCTGATCGATCTCGTCGAAGGCGGCAATACGTGGGACGAAACCGTGCAGGTCGCGCGGGCGCTCGAAGCGGCCGGCGTGACGATCTTCAATACCGGTATCGGCTGGCACGAGGCACGCGTGCCGACCATCGTGACCTCGGTGCCGCGCGCGGCCTTCGCCTCGCTCTCCGCGCGCCTGAAGGCCGCCGTCAACGTGCCGGTGATCGCGTCGAACCGCATCAATACGCCCGAGGTCGCCGAGACGCTGCTGGCCGACGGCTCGGCCGATCTGGTGTCGATGGCGCGGCCGCTGCTCGCCGACCCCGAGTTCGTGCTGAAGACTGCCGAAAACCGCGCGCACGAAATCAATGTCTGCATCGCCTGCAATCAGGCCTGCCTCGATCACACGTTCAGGAATCAGCGCGCGAGCTGTCTCGTGAATCCGCGCGCGGGACGCGAAACCGAACTGCTCTACCGGCCGCTCGCAAGTCCGCAGTCCGCGCGTTCGATCGCGGTGGTCGGCGCGGGACCGGCCGGTTTGTCGGCGGCGACGGTGGCGGCTTCGCGCGGCCATCGCGTGACGCTGTTCGAAGCGAGCGACAGGCTCGGCGGCCAGTTCAACCTCGCGATGCGCGTGCCGGGCAAGGAAGAGTTCAGCGAGACGATCCGCTATTTCCAGAGCCAGTTGCAGCGGCATTGCGTCGACGTGCGGCTCGGCACGCGCGCCGATGCCGCGCTGCTCGCCGCCGGCGCTTACGACGACGTGGTCGTCGCGACCGGCATCGTGCCGCGGCGGCCGTCGATCGCCGGCATCGACGGGCCCAATGTGCTGTCCTACGTGGACGTGCTGCGCGGGGCGCCGGTCGGCGCGCGCGTCGCGGTGATCGGCGCGGGCGGCATCGGCTTCGACGTCAGCGAATTCCTGCTGCATCGCGCGGGCGAGCCCTTGCCGATACCGCGCGATGCGTGGCTCGACGAATGGGGCGTCGATCTCGCGGTGCGCGAGCGCGGCGGGCTCAAGCCGCCGTCCGCGCCACAACCGGCGCGGCAGATCTGGCTGCTACAGCGCAAGGCCGGCAAGCTCGGCGCGGGACTCGGCAAGACCTCGGGCTGGGTGCATCGCGCGACGCTCGCCAGAAACGGCGTGCAGATGCTCGACGGCGTCGAGTATCGCGAGATCGGCGCGCGCGGTCTGAAGATCGCGCGCGCGGGTGCCGACGAGTGGCTCGAGGTCGAGACGATTGTCGTGTGCGCGGGGCAGGAATCGTTGCGCGAGTTGCTGCCGTCGACGCCCGGCGGCACGAGCGACGGTAGGCCGCGTTATCACGTGATTGGCGGCGCGAAGCTCGCGACCGAGCTCGATGCGAAACGCGCGATCCGCGAGGGTGCGGAACTGGCGGCGCGGCTTTGAGGGTGGTGAGGCAACTCGAAGGCCGAGGGGCGTATGGCGATCGGGTGTGCTGTGCGCCACCGCTGACTCTACGGTCAGACCCGCGGTCATCCCCCGCGGTCGTACCCCACCACCGTGCTCCACCGCCCTATGCTCCCCACCCGCAACGCACGCCACACGCAAAGACATGCGCGGCGCATTGCACGGAATTTACGTCAAGCACGCTCGCGTGAACGTGAATCCCGTCCCACACCTCACGCGCGCCCCTTCTTCCGGTAATCGAACCAGAACGACAAGCCGACGCTCACGAGAATCACGATCGTCGCGACCACCGTGTAGCGCGTGACCGGCTCGCCAAGCAGCAACGCACCGAGCGCGACCGCCACGACCGGATTCACGTACATGCAGCTGCTTGCGATGATCGGGCTCGTATGGCGAATCAGGAAACCGTACGCGACGTACGCGGCCATCGTGCCGATCAGCATCAGATAGAGAAACGCGAGCAGCGGCAGCACATGCAGTTCGAGCATGCGCTCGCCCGAGATCCACGCGACCAGCGTCGAAACCGCGCCACCGAGGCCGATCTGCAGCGCGGTCGAGAGAAACAGGTCCGAGGGCAGCTTCAGTTGCCCGGCCAGATGCGCGCCGCCGGCCCAGAACAGCGCGCCGCACAGAATCGCGAGACTGCCGCCGGCCGAACCAGGCGTGGTGTCGCCGTGGCTCAGAATCGCAATGCCGACGAGCCCGAGCGCAACCGCGAACCATTCGCCGCGGCCGATCTTGCGGCCCGCGAGCGCCGCGATCACGCTCGCGAAGAGCGGCACGGTGGCGACCATCACAGCCGCGGTGCCGGTGCCGACGGTGCGCATCCCGTAGGCGAGCATGCCGCTCGACAAACCGACGAGCATCGTGCCGACGAGCCCGGCGTTGCGGATTTCAGCGAAGCTCGGCGGAATCGGCTTGCGGCGCACCGCGAGCACGAACAGGCCGAGGCCGGCGAACAGGTTGCGCAAGCCGGAGAGCAGGAGCGGCGGAAACGAGCCGAGCGAGACGTGCACGGCGAGGTAGGTCGAGCCCCACACGAGATAGACGACGGCGAGTGCGAGCGCGATCTGGCCATTGTGCGAGCGCGGCGCACGGATCGGCCAGTGACGCGGAGAAAAAACGGAACGGGGCGACGACATGCGTTCAGCCCGCCTGCATCGTCGAGCGTATCCACGGGAAAAGCCTCGCGCCTGCGCTGCCCTCCCTCGTGCGGGACGGCGGACGCCACATCGGCGATGCGGTCTGACGGGCGAAGCTGGCGGACATGTCGATGGAGCGAAAAAGCGATGCGGATGGCCCCCGCGGCCCGTGGGCCGATAGCGCCAATGTGCCCAATGGGGCCGCGATCCGCGGCGACGCTGCAAGCGCCGCGGCCGGCACGCGCCGAATGCGGCGCGCACCGCATTATGCAGTAAGCGCACACTGCATCGCTCGGGAGAATCGTAACTTTTTGGCATCGTTACAACAGAAAAAAGCCGGGCGCATCAACCCGGCTTTCTTGCTGCTTTTTTGGCTGCTTTTTACCGGCTTTTTTCGCCTGCCGCGCCGGGACCGCCGGCACGGGTCAGGCGCGCCCGGGACCTCAGTTGGCCATCGCGCCCGACGCCTCGTGCTTCATGCCCATCGCGCCGCCATCCTTCTTCATTGCGTCGTGTTTCATGGCGTCTTTTTTCATGCTGTCCTTCGACATGCTGTCTTTGGACATCGAATCTTTCGACATCGCGTCCTTCGACATCGAATCGTGGGACATCGCCCCGCTCGCCTGAGCGAAGGCGGCGCCGCTGCCCGCCAGCATGGCGAGCGTGATCGTTGCGATTACGAACTTTTTCATGGGATAACTCCGTTTGTCAGTGGGTGGGGGTAAATCAAGCGAAACCGGCGCGGGCCGGCGTATTTCCGAAGCCGCCGACGCGTGCGTCAGGAGCCTCCGAACCAGTTGTAGCCCTGGTCGACCCAGTAGCCGCCAGGGTAGGTGTTGGTGACGAACATCTCGACGATGTGTTTCGGATTCTTGTAGCCGAGCTTGGTCGGCATGCGCAGCTTCATCGGGTAGCCGTACTTCGCGGGCAGTTGCTCGCCGTCGTACGAGAACGTCAGCAGCGTTTGCGGATGCAGCGCGGTCGCCATGTCGATGCTTTCGTAGTAGTCGTCCGCGCATTTGAAGCCGACGTATTTCGCGCTCGTATCCGCGCCGATGCGCCGCAGAAAATCGCCGAACGGCGTGCCGCCCCAGCGGCCGATCGCGCTCCATCCTTCCACGCAGATATGCCGCGTGATCTGCTCGGCATGCGGCAACGCATACAGCTCGGGCAGGGTCCAGACGCGCTGGCCGGTGACGAGGCCGCTCACCTTGAGGCGGTAGTCGGCGCCGTCCACGTGCGGCACGTCGTCGATGCCGTAGAACGCGTTGAACGGAAACGGCCGCGTGATCTGCGCCTCGGTGTAGGTCGGCGCGAGTTGCCGCGGATCGAACAGCGCGGCCTGCGCGCGGTCGTTCAGGCGCGAGACGGCGGTGAGGAAGCGGTTGACCGAGGCGTCGTCGGTCAGCGAGCAGCCGGTCAGCATCGACAGACCGCCGAGCGTCAGCAACTGCTTGCCGAACAGACGCCGCGACGGCATCGCGAGCTCGCGCTTCGCATCGAGCAGGATCGAGGCGCGGTCCAGCCGCTGGAGGCCGCGTTGCGTGGATCGATCATCGGGCTTGGTCATGATTCGCCATCCGTAACGTTGTGCATGCTGTGGTTCGGGTGTGTCGGGTGTGTCGGGTGTGTCGGGTGTGTCGGGTGTGTCGGGTGTGTCGGGTGTGTCGGGTGTGTCGGGTGTGTCGGGTGTGTCGGGTGTGTCATTGCGGGTTGTCCGGGAGCCTGCGCTTGCATGCGGCTCAGCGGCCGCGCAGCATCGCGAGCAGCGAGCGCGGCACGAGCGCCACCATCGCCAGATGCACGGCGAGGAACGCGGCCAGCAGCGACATCGCCGTGAAATGGACGATGCGCGCGTTGTCATAGCCGCCCATCAGCTCGCGCAGCAGCGGAAACTGCACCGACTTCCAGATCGCGAGCCCCGACAGCACCAGCACGATCAGATCGACGATCGCGAACAGATAGGCGAGCTTCTGCACCGCGTTGTAGTCGCGCAGATCGGCATGCGAGAGCCGGCCGCGCAAGGCGGCGACGAAGTCGCGCAGCACCGCGCGCGGCGTCAGCGGCAGAAACTTGCGCACGAGGCGGCCGCTCGCGAGATTCAGCGCGAGATAGACGAGTCCGTTGAACACGAGCAGCCACATCGCCGCGAAGTGCCATTGCAGCGCGCCGCCGAGCCAGCCGCCGAGCGTGATCGCGGTCGGAAAGCTGAAGGCCGGGAAAATCGGCGAGGCGTCGTAAATGCGCCAGCCCGACAGCATCATCACGATGGCCGCGAGCGCGTTGAGCCAGTGCGTGACGCGCACCCACAGCGGATGGATCGCGCGGTGCCGGTTCGGCGTCGCGGGGGGCGCGCTGTCGCGCAAGGTGTGGGGCGTGGACATGGGGCTCTCCTGAGGCGGATGGGGCAATCCGGAGTGGTGGCTGGATGGTGTTCAATGGCAGGCGGCCAGTTCGGTGGCTTGCAGCACGTCACCGGTCGCGTCGTTCTCGACGAAGGCGACCACGCCGAAGCGGTCGTTGGCGTTGGCGTTGGCGTTGGCGTTGGCGTTGGCGTTGGCGTTGGCGTTGGCGTTGGCGTTGGCGTTGGCGTTGGCGTTGGCGTTGGTGCCAGCATCGGCCGGCGCGTCCTCGATGCGGATGTCCTGCCTGATCCGCGCATGGCCCGCGACGAGCGGTATGGGACCGAGCCACTGCCGCACGACCCGCTCGTGATGCAGCGTCGCGCCGCGGTTTTCGCCGGCGCCGACCTGCGACATCAGCGAGTTTTCGTAGACCGCGAGATAGGCGCTCAACGGACCGGCAGCGGACGCGGCCTCGCTGCGGAATCGCGCATCGACATCGAACGCGCCGGGCATGCGCGGCGTCAACGCAAGCGCGATGCTCGCCTGCGCCGGTTCGGCGACGAGCCAGTCGATGCGGCTCGCGAAGCTGTCGCGCCGCGACCAGTCGCGCAGTTCGTGACCCGCGACGAACACTTCCGGCGTATAGACCGTGTGAGCGCCCGCGAGCTTCGTCAGCGTCTGCTGACGTTCGGTGAAGCGAGGCTGGGCAAAGCGGTCGGTCCAGCCGAGGCTGTTCCAGTAATCGACATGCAGCGCGAGCGGCACGATGCCCTGCGCGGCCGCGCCGCTTTTCCATTGACCGAGCCAGCGGTCGGCGGGCGGACAGCTATCGCAGCCTTCGCTGCTGTACAACTCGACGAGCGCCACGCGATGCGCGGGACTGTGCGCCGCGCAGGCGGCAGCGGCTGCGTAGGCGCGAGTGCTGCCGGCGCCAGCGCTGAAAAGGAAGATCGCCAGCGCGAAAACTGGCGCGAAAGATAAAACCCAATATCGAAGCGTTGAACGGCTGCGCGCGGTCGACATGACGTGCTCCACAAGGAATCTGCACGTTGGTCGAACCGCGCCGCCGGTTATGACAGCCTGTTTTTATTTTTTTTCGACAGCGGCTGGCAGGCGCCACGGACCTCGCGGCTTACTCGTAGCTGACGACCACCGTGACACGCGTGTCCACGTCGGCGCGCTGCGCCGAGAGCGACAGCACGCCGCCCAGTTGTCCCACGTCATAGCGGCCATCGCGAGCCGCGGTCACGCGCCCGCCACCGTCGACGAAACGCGCCGCCACGAGATCGCGCGAGCGTGCATCGCCGTTGACCTCGAGCGCGACATCCACGCCGCCGCCGACGCCCGGCGACGCGCCGAACGTCACCGTGCGCGCGAGCCCCTGCCCCGCCACCGCCGCCCCGCCGGCGCTCGCGACGGTGGGCACGGCATCCGCGCTGATTTCCAGCTGCGGCGCCACGACCATCCCGACGAACCGGATCACCCCGCCCGTTGCCGCCGACGCCGCCAGCGGCGCGGCCAGCAACGCCGCTACCGCCGCCTTCCTGCCGAACGCCGGCCACCGCCCTGTTTCCGCTTTCATGCACACCTCGCTTTTTTGTCAATCGGCGCGAGTCGCCTCGCGCCATTCGCGCGCCGCCCCGCGCGAATCGCCGCGCCGGACAGCCGCCTTGCCGCACCTGGCTGGACGGCAATGGGTCGACCCGCTTGAACCGAGCTTTAACGGAATTTTTCGAGATAAGCCGCGGGCGTTTTTTCGCTGTCGGCCATCGCTGTTCAATACGGTGTCAGAACAAGAATAGGATATGTCTGATTGCAACCCAATCCCTCGCTTGATCTATCTGGATGGGTTGCCAAACAGCGGGCGGCCGGTGTATCGTGTGCGCTGCTAACGCGGGGGTCCTGCGTGGCACGGTGTCTGGAGGTCCGTGCCACGTGGGTGAGAAATACCCTTTGAACCTGATCTGGATAATGCCAGCGCAGGGAAGCGTACGGATCTCGCACTCCAGCTGCACCGCCTCATCTCTCGCGATTTCCGACCTCTTCCGTCTCGGTCTCCTGCTTAGCCGCCCCACATTGCTTAGCATGGAGATTTGCATGAACGCCAACCCGAAGTTCCTGTCCGCCGACGCCCATGTCGACGAAGCCGCCGTCGCGCCGCTGCCGAATTCCCGCAAGGTCTACGTGACCGGCTCGCGCCCCGACATCCGCGTGCCGATGCGCGAAATCTCCCAGGCCGATACGCCTGACAGCTTCGGCGGCGAAAAGAACCCGCCGATCTACGTCTACGACACGTCGGGCCCCTACTCCGACCCGGACGCGAAGATCGACATCCGCGCGGGTCTGCCGGCGCTGCGCGAGGCGTGGATCGAAGAGCGCGGCGACACCGAGCCGCTCACCGGCCTGTCGAGCAGCTTCAGCCGCGAACGCGCCGCCGATCCGGCCACCGCGCAGTTGCGCTTCCCGGGCCTGCATCGCACGCCGCGCCGCGCGGTCGCCGGCAAAAACGTGACGCAGATGCACTACGCGAGGCAGGGCATCGTCACGCCGGAGATGGAATACATCGCGATCCGCGAGAACCAGCGCCGCGCCGAGTACCTCGAAAGCCTGAAGACGAGCGGCCCGAACGGCACGAAGCTCGCCGCGATGATGGGCCGCCAGCATCCGGGCCAAGCGTTCGGCGCGAGCGCGTTCGGCCCGAACGGCCTCGCTGAAATCACTGCGGAATTCGTGCGCGAGGAAGTCGCGCGCGGCCGCGCGATCATTCCGAACAACATCAATCACCCGGAAAGCGAGCCGATGATCATCGGCCGCAACTTCCTCGTGAAGATCAACGCGAACATCGGCAACTCGGCCGTGACGTCGTCGATCGGCGAGGAAGTCGACAAGATGACGTGGGCGATCCGCTGGGGCGGCGACACGGTGATGGATCTGTCGACCGGCAAGCACATTCATGAAACGCGCGAGTGGATCATCCGCAACAGCCCGGTGCCGATCGGCACGGTGCCGATCTACCAGGCGCTCGAAAAGGTCAACGGCAAGGCCGAAGACCTGACGTGGGAAATCTTCCGCGACACGCTGATCGAACAAGCCGAGCAAGGCGTCGACTACTTCACGATCCACGCGGGCGTGCGTCTGCAATACGTGCCGCTCACGGCCAACCGCATGACCGGCATCGTTTCGCGCGGCGGCTCGATCATGGCGAAGTGGTGTCTCGCGCATCATCGCGAGTCGTTCCTCTATGAGCACTTCGAAGAGATCTGCGAAATCATGAAGGCCTACGACGTGGCCTTCTCGCTTGGCGACGGCCTGCGTCCCGGCTCGATCTACGACGCGAACGACGAAGCGCAGCTGGGCGAGCTGAAGACGCTCGGCGAACTCACGCAGATCGCGTGGAAGCACGACGTGCAGGTGATGATCGAAGGCCCGGGCCACGTGCCGATGCAGCTCATCAAGGAGAACATGGACCTGCAGCTCGACTGGTGCGACGAAGCGCCGTTCTACACGCTCGGGCCGCTCACGACCGACATCGCACCGGGCTACGACCACATCACCTCGGGCATCGGCGCCGCGATGATCGGCTGGTTCGGCACCGCGATGCTCTGCTACGTGACGCCGAAGGAACACCTCGGCCTGCCGAACAAGGACGACGTGAAGACCGGCATCATCACGTACAAGCTCGCCGCCCACGCCGCCGACCTCGCGAAGGGCCATCCGGGCGCGCAGGTGCGCGACAACGCGCTCTCGAAGGCACGCTTCGAATTCCGCTGGGAAGACCAGTTCAATATCGGTCTCGACCCGGACAAGGCGCGCGAATTCCACGACGAAACGCTGCCGAAGGATTCGGCCAAGGTCGCGCATTTCTGCTCGATGTGCGGCCCGCACTTCTGCTCGATGAAGATCACCCAGGACGTGCGCGAGTTCGCCGCGCAACAGGGCGTGACCGACGACGAAGCGCTGAAGAAAGGCATGGAAGTGAAGTCGATCGAGTTCATGAAGCAAGGCGCGGAGATTTATCAGCGTCAGTGAGCGGTTTCGCTCGCGGCACATTGTGTTTCGTGTCGCTGAACTGAACGCGCCGCTTGGCAAGCGCAGCATCGAAGCCCGCCTGAATGGCGGGCTTTTTTCGTTGCGTCTGCCGGAAGAGCGGGCACGCCCCGTGCTGAATCGGTATGCAGAAGGAAAACATCCGCTGACGAAAGCGGCGCTTTGCCGCCAGGCTCGCGCAACCGGCGCCGACGCGCGCGGCCGCGATCGGGGGCGAGGACAGGGAGAGCCCCACTGCCACGAACAGGTTCAACGAACAGGTCCAACGAATCCCGGAGTCTGCATCATGAAAACGACCCATCGCATCGGCACGCTTGCCGCTATTGCAACCGTCGTCGCCAGTCTCGCGGCTTGCGGCGGCATGTCTGCGCGTACGCGCGATACGGCGATCGGCGCGGGCGTCGGCGGTGCAGCCGGCGCCGTGATCGGCGGCAGCGGCTTATCGACGCTCGGCGGCGCGGCGGTGGGTGGGGTGATCGGCAATCAGATCGGCAGGTGATCCGCCCGATAGCATCCGATAGTACTCGATAGCACCCGGCGATTCGTACAGGATACCGAATTATCTTCGGGCGCCTGCGACAGCAACGGAAACCTCAGCGCTTGCCTCGGGCAGACGCTGAAATGAACTGAAATACGCCGTTACGGTTTTGCCACAGCGCTTCCATCGCAAAAGCGTAAGCTCCTCTGAATGACGCCGCGCATGGCGGCGTCGGTCATCGAGGAGCGTGTCATGAAGCCTTGCGTCGTCAACACCATTCGCTCGGCACGTCCGTGGCCGCCGCGCGAATCTACACCGTCCATCCGTACCCTCTCGCCTCTCCCGCGTCGCGTCGCCATGCTCGGCGGCGCGGCCATCGCGCTCGCCTTGTCGGGCTGCTATTACCCGGCCGGCTACTATCCGGGCGGGTACTACTCGTCGTACTACGCCACGCCGGCCACGGCCCAGCAGGGCGTGCCGGACGATCCGTCGAATCCGTCCTCGGCCCAGCAGCAGGCACAGCCGCAAACGGCACCGCAGAATTCGTCGCCGGGTTACGCCGTCGCCGCGCCGCCGCCCGTTTATGTCGCGCCTTATCCCGCGTACTATCCGCCGCCTGTTTATCCGTACCCAGCCTATTACGGGCCGTCGATTGCGATCGGCGTCGGCGGATATTGGGGCGGCGGGTGGGGACGGCACTGGCATTGAAGCAGTTTGGAACGCCGGGCCATGTCAGGCGCCCGGCTCCCAACCATTGAGCAGGCGCGTGGACGCGATCCGCCGTCCATGCGTCAGTCGCCCACGCCCCCGCCGCTTTTCATGCGCTGCCGGCGCGGCGTACTGTGCGCGCCAAGCGCGCTTTCGCTCATGCGCCCTCGCCTGGAAGGCGCCTTCCTTCACGCTCTGCCTCGCGCGCCCATCGAGCGCGATTCATCTTCTCCCCCGGCGCCCGACATGCGCCATGCGTGAGCCATCGCACCACGCCATTCCGAACGCCCGTACTTTCCCGGCTTGACGCGGCCGCGCAGCGCTCTATTCTTGGGGAAGCCACATGCAGCACCCGCTTAAATCAGGCGATGCCCGGTACGCCCGTTTCACCGGGGTGCATCTACCTGCTACCGCGACGCGCCCGTCACGCGCAGTCCACGCGTCGATCCCAACAACAACGAAGGAGACGTGATGTTTCATCAACTACTCACTCCAGTCGGCAACTCGCTGTTCCCCTCGTTTCTCGTCGCCGCGCTGCCGATCATCGCGGTGCTCGCGCTGCTCGGCTGGGCCCGCAGGCCGGCCTGGCAGGCGTCGCTCGCGGGCCTCGTCATCGGTCTGGTCGTAGCGATTTTCATCTGGCAGTTTCCGGTCGGACTCGCGTTCAACTCGGTGGCCGCGGGCGCCGTGTTCGCGTGCTGGCCCGTCATGTGGATCGTCTTCACCGCGATCCTGCTCTACAACATCGCGCAACGCTCGGGACGATTCGCGGCCTTTCGCCTGTGGATGATCGACAACCTGCCGAACGACCGGCGCATCGTGCTCGTGGTGGTCGGCTTTTCGTTCGGCGCGCTGCTCGAAGGCATTTCCGGCTTCGGCACGCCGGTCGCGATTACGAGTTCGCTGCTCATCATGCTCGGCTTCCCGACGCTCGAAGCGCTTACCTTCACGCTGATCTTCAACACCGCGCCGGTCGCGTTCGGCGCGCTCGGCGTGCCGATCACGGTGCTCGGCGCGGTCACGCATCTGCCGTCCGATGCGCTCGCGAAAATGGTCGGCCGGCAGTTGCCGTTCTTCGCGCTGCTGCTGCCGTTCTACGTGATCGCCGTCTACGCGGGCTTTCGCAACATGCTGCGCGTGTGGCCGGTGCTGCTCGTGTCGGGCGCGAGCTTCGCGCTCACGCAGTTCGTCGCGTCGAACTACGTGAACTACAGCCTGACCGACGTGCTGTCGTCGATGGTCTCGCTGATCGTCACGATCGCGTTCCTGCGCGTCTGGAAGCCCGCCGTCGATCCGAAGTTCGCGGTCAACGTCGACCGCATCAACGAGGTGCGCGGCAAGGTCGGCGGCGCGCAGGGCTGGTATCCGTGGATCATCGTGTCGGTCGTCGTGATCGTCTGGACCGTCGCGAAGATCTTCACGATCGGCGACGTCAAGGTGCCGTGGCCCGGTCTCGACAAGGCCGTCTTCATCACGCTGTACAACACGCCGTACGGCGCGGTGTGGGACTTCCAGCCGCTCGCGACCGGCACCGCGATTCTCGTCGCGGCGCTCATCACCGCGTTCATCGTGCGGCTGTCGCCGGGCGAATTCGGCAAGGCGATCGCCGATACGTGGGTGCAGACGCGCATCGCGATTCTGACGGTCGCGACCATCGTCGGCCTCGCCTATCTGATGAACTATTCGGGGCTCACCTACACGCTCGGTCTCGGCGTCGCCTCGGTCGGGCCGTTCTTCCCGCTCGTGTCGGCGTTCCTCGGCTGGGTCGCGGTGTTCCTGTCGGGCAGCGATACCTCGGGCAACGCCCTGTTCGGCAACCTGCAGGTGGTGGCGGCCAACCAGCTCAACCTGAACCCGGTGCTGATGGCGGCGACCAATTCGTCGGGCGGGGTGATGGGCAAGATGATCTCGCCGCAGAACATCTCGACCGGCGTCGCGACGACCGAACTGAAGGGCAAGGAAGGTGTCGTGTTCGCGAAGACCTTCAAGCATTCGATTCTGCTGACGGTGCTGCTCGGCGTGCTCGTGTGGGCGCAGCAGAATTTCCTGCAGTGGATGATTCCGCATTGACGCTGCATTAACGTTGCCTTGAGGTTGCATTGAGGTGGCAGCGACGCCGCGTCGAGGTTGACCGGCGTTGCGTCCACGTCTGGCTCTGGCGCTGCGTCGAAGCGGATGCGCTTCGGCCGCGGCCCCCTGAGACTGTGGTTTACCTCATGTTTTTTCACGTGCCCGCCGGTTCGGCACGGGCACGGCCGGCCTCTCCGCCCGTCGTATCGTAGTTTTTCTCACATATCGGTGAGAATTGCTCGTTTTGCGCGTGCCCGCGCAACGCTTACGATCGGGTTCACCGGACGCCCCCCTCTCCCGCATCTTGCCGTTTCATTCCACGCTGAAACGTTTCGCACGATCGCGCTGTTACGATGCTCAGGCGTCCCGACTCAACCGCGCGCGGCGCCCTTCCAATGAAAGCCAGAAACCTGTTGCAACTGATGATTCTCGCCGCCCTGTGGGGCGCGTCGTTCCTGTTCATCCGCATCGGCGTGAACGACTTCGGCGTGGCGCCGCTGATGGCGTTGCGCGTCGGCATCGGTGCAATCTTTCTCACCATCGTGCTGCTCGCGCGACGGCCGCTGCAACAGTCCGCCACGCTGCTGCGCACGCGCGCGCTGCCGTTGCTGGTGGTCGGCATCCTGAATTCGGCGGCGCCGTTCTGCCTGTTCGCCTATGCCGAGCTGACGCTGTCGGCGGGCGTGACGTCGGTGATCAATGCCAGCACGCCGCTGTGGGGCGCGCTGGTCGGTTTCCTGTGGCTGCGCGATCGCCTGAGCACGCTACGCACGCTCGGTCTCGCGGTCGGCTTTCTCGGCGTGCTGATGCTCGTGTGGGACCAGATCGTGGCGCCCGACGGCTCGCCCGCCACACCTGCGACCGTGGCGCTCGCGGCGGCGGCCGCGCTCGGCGCGACGCTGCTGTACGGCATCGCCGCGAACTATACGAAGCGCTACCTGACCGGCGTCGATGCGCTGACCATCGCCGCCGGTACGATGCTCGGCGCGACGATCGTGCTGCTGCCGCTCGCGGTGATCGACTGGCCCGCCGCGCCGATCTCGCTGCGCGCATGGGGCGCCGTGATCGGGCTCGGCGTCGCCTGCACCGGCATCGCGTACATGATGTTCTTCCATCTGGTCGCGGTCATCGGGCCGGCGCGCACAATTACCGTGACGTTCGTGATTCCGGTGTTCGGCATTCTGTGGGGTGCGCTGTTTCTCGGCGAGGCCGTGTCGCCGGGCATGCTCGAAGGTTGCGCTGTGATTCTGCTGGGTACCGCGCTGGCAACGGGAGTCGTGAAGCGTCTGCCGTGGACAGGAACGCGGCGCGCCGATACCTGAGCGCCATGGGTACTGGTGCGGCTTCGCCGGGCGGCCGGGCGGCAGTTCCGCAGGCCTACGCCTAGCCGGCCCCCCCCCCCGTTTCCGCACGCCTTCGACGTCCGCAGCCTCTTTTCCTGCCCGCGCGGTGTCAATCGCCCCGCCGCTTCGGCCATCCGGCGCTACGTTGCAAATCCTGAGTACGAAAAAATAGCCCGCACTCCCTGGGAGTGCGGGCAAAAACCGTCGCCCTACGAGGATAGGCGACGGGGCCACCGGGGCCGCGCGCAACGCGCAGGCCGTTATCGGGCTCGGTACCGGTTCGCACGCCGGCACCGCAATGATTTGAAACGCAAGTGGAATCCGCCGCGCATGCGCATCGGGTATCCCATCCGGCCCCATGAGTCTTATAAAGCAGCTTGCGTGCCAGCTATGAGAAGCCCTCGCAGATGCCCGCAACTGTCTGATTTATATTGATATTTTTCTTTCAAACAGAAAGGAAGCGAAGCATGGCCGGCAAGGCGGAGAACTTCGCGGGTTACGTCACCAACGTAACGTCACGTTACGTGCGCTGCACACGGCGAAAACGCCGGCATCGCGGACGTGCATGGACGGATGCGGGGCCGGTCGACGCTACAGCCGCCTCGCCCGCGCCGATGCGATTCGTCGTAGCGGCCTCCCGCGCTCGCGTGGCTCGGGAACGCTCAACACCGCGCCGCACATCAAGGCAAGAACGAGCAGGCTCACTGCCCACATCCAGTAAGGGATCACGTCGAACATGGCTGGCTCCGCTCCTGGCCGGTGACTGTCGCTGTCAGGATCAAAAGCAAAAGCCATGCGCGGCTCGACCGGTTGCGCAGGACGACGCGGCGAGCGCGATGAACCGCGAGCCGCCGCATACGACGGCGACGCAACGGCAAACGGACAACGGGACGGCAAACGAACGGACGAAAAAAAACCGCCCGGGATTCACCCGGGCGGTCTTCCGAATCGGCGGCCTCGCCGCGCGAACGTCGCTCAGTGCAGCTGGTCGGCCATCAGACTCATGATCTGCTTCGCCTGCTGGCTGTCGTCGATCTGCCCCTTGTCGTCGACGACGGCGACACGCGTCTGGTTAGGCGTCACCGCGCGCACGTTCACGCGATACTCCTTGGCGACCTTTTCCTTCTTGCCGTGGAACACCTGGCTCCAGAAGCCCTGCTCGGCCGACGACAGATCCTTCGGATCGACGTAGCGCACGAAGTAGAGGCCGCGGGTCGCGTCGCGGTCGTTGACCGTGAAGTTGCTGCGATCGAGCGCGAGGCCCACGCGCAGCCATGCGCGGTCATACGGCTCGCCCAGCGTGAGTTCCGTCGACGAAAACTGCGCCGAGGTATTCTGCGCGTCCGGATCGGGCATCGGCTGCTGCGCCGCGAGCACGACGTTCTGCGCCGCGGTTGCAGCCGCCGCCGACTTGGCGCCCGCCGTGGCCGCGTTCGGCGCGGTTTGCGCGCCCGCCGGCGACAGCTCGGCGTTCGGCGTGCCGGCCGCGCCGCGCGAATCGGCCAGCGCGAGCGATGCCATCAGACGCTTCAGATATTCCTGCTCGAGCGCCGGATCGTTCGGCTTCGGCTGCCATTGGCTCGAATCGTTGTTCGCACCCGTGACCGCCTCGCGCATGCCCTTCTGGCTCACGAACACGTAGGTGCCGCCGTTCGGCGCCGCTTCGAGACGCGTGCGGAACTTGTTGCGCTCGGAGCTTACGTAGCTGTTGCCCATCGCCTTCGACAGCGTGTTGCGGATCAGGCCGTCGTTGATCTGCGCGTGGGTTTCGTTCCAGTCGGTTTCCATCACGCCCTTGTCGCGCTGGTCGACGACGAGCAGGAAGCCCTGCTCCTGCCAGAAGCGACGGATTTGCGGCCAAGCCTGATCCGGCGTTCTGTTGTCGAGCACGAGCCAGCTTTCGGTGCCGTCGCGCTGGATATGCATGCCCTGAACCGGCGGCACGACCACCACGGAATTGCCCGCCGGCGCCTGTGCCTGCACCTGCTTCAGTGTGGACAGCGAGGTTTCGCCACCCTGCGGCGGCAGCGAGCGCTGATCGGACGTCTCGTCGATCATGTTCGGCGGTACCGCGAGCGATACCTGCTTCGACCGGGAGTCGCTCTTGTAGTCGATTTTGTTCGGCGACGAGGTGCCGCAGCCGGCAACCAGCCCGCCCGCCATCAGCATTACTGCAAACCGCCTGGTAAGACGAAGATCAGTCATGTTCGGGGAATCCTTCCGCTACGCCACGGCAAGTTTCCGTGGATCAACCCAACATTTTACCGGTCCCGGGCAAGCGTGTGCAAAAACTGGGGTTTGCCCGCAGGTTGGTCCACCCATCGCACCGGCGGCGTCTCGTTCTGGATGTCTGTGCGCCATGCCTCTTTCCCTAAAAAAATTCGCGTTTTTTCCCGCCTATTTGCTTTGTCATCGGGTAAATTTAACGGTCGCTAACAGTCATGAGACGGCGTTAAGAATGTTCTTACGTCGTGGTTAAACGCTTGTTCTGAAAGGGCTTTAAGCAATACATCCCGCTTTATTTTGAGATTGCGTGTGGCGGCGCCTGACAGGGCACGTCACAGGAAGCCAAACCCGGCTGTTATTTTTCATTCGTATCTCAATAAAGCCCGGGCGCCCCCGCCCGCAAGGCATACACGCCATGTTCAAAGCCCGTTTTTATCCGTCCGCGCGTGCGGCGGCGCTCGCGCTCATCGCGTGCTGCGCCAGCACCGGCGCCTATGCCGAACTCGGCGGCGCGATGCCCGCCCAGGCGGCCTCGCGCACGATCCTCAACGGCGCGCTGCGCGTGCGCACGATGACCGACGCCGGCAACACGACCCTCAACGAATACGCGACCAGCACCGGCCAGATCGTCGCCTACACGTGGCAGGGCCCGACCATGCCGGACCTGCACGCGCTACTCGGCCAGTACGCCGGCTCGTATCAGGCGGGCGCGGCTGCGGCGTCCGCGAACGGCAACCTGCATGCGTCTCGGATCGCGCGGCCCGACGTGATCGTCGAATCGGGCGGCCCGATGCGCAGCTACGTCGGCCGCGCGTGGCTGCCGGCGGCCTTGCCGGCCGGCGTCACGGCCGACGATCTCCAGTAACGCGCAGCCGCCCTTCAGCCCCACCCGATGCCCACCCCGCCATGAAATCCGCTCTCCGTGTCTACGCCCTCGCCCTCGTCGTCTGCGCGGCCCTTGCCGCCTGCGGCGGTGGCGGCGGCTCGAACAACGCGTCGTCCACCCCGTCCGGAACCGGCTCGTCAGGCGGCACGCCGTCTTCGCCCAGCAGCGCCGGCACGTCGAATTCGAATCAGAACACGAGCGTGCCGCAATCGAACGTGGCGAACGTGCAGCCGGTCACGGTCGGCGTATCGCCCGGCATGACGCGCAACATGCTGACGACGAGCGTCACGATCTGCCAGGCCGGCACCAGCAATTGCGCGACGATCGACGACATCCAGGTCGACACGGGCTCGAACGGCCTGCGCATTCTCGCGTCGGCGCTGCCCGCGGGCTTTACGTTGCCCGCGGTGGCATCGGGCGGCGGCATGGCAAGCGAATGCGCGGTGTTCGGCAGCGGCTACGCGTGGGGCTCGGTGCGCACCGCCGACGTGCGCATGGCCGGCCAGCTCGCCGCCGCGATTCCCATGCATCTGATCGCCGATCCGGCGCTGCCCGCCGCGCCGACCGACTGCGCAAACGCGGGCCCGGCGATGCTGACGGTCGCGAGCCTGCACTCGAACGGCATTCTCGGCGTGGGCCTGTTCCCCGTCGATTGCGGCAGCGGCTGCGCGAACGCCGCGCTGCCGCGCTGGTACTACAGCTGCACCACGAGCGGCACCTGCACGGCCAGCGCGCAGGCCGTCGCGCAGCAGGTGACCAACCCGGTCAGCAGTTTCGCGCTCGACAACAACGGCGTCGTGATCGACCTGCCCGCCGTCGCCGATGCCGGCGCGGCGAGCGTGTCGGGCTCGCTGATCTTCGGCATCGGCACGCAGGCGAACAACACGCTCGGCGGCGCGAGCGTCATCAAGGCGAATTCGGTGACGGGCTACGTGACCACGACCGCGGGCGAGCAGACCTATACTCTGAGCTACCTCGACAGCGGTTCGAACGGGTTCTTCTTCCACTCGTCGCAGTTTCCGCTGTGCGGCATCTGGTACTGCCCGGGCTCGACGCAAGCCGCGAACGCGTCGATCGCAGGAAGCAATGGCGTGTCGAACACGGTCGCGTTCGATGTCGGCAATGCGAGCACGCTGTTCGCGTCGTCGAACAACGCGTTCGACAACCTCGCGGGCACGTCGAGCCAAGGCTTCGCGTGGGGCTTGCCGTTCTTCTACGGGCGACGGGTTTATACGGCAATCGCGTCGCGTAATACGGCGGCCGGAGCCGGGCCGTATTACGCATTTTGAGGGAGTGAGGAGGCGCGCTGACGGATTCAGCGCCGAGGCGGCGAGGAAATCTGGCTGGGGTGGAAACCGGTGCCGCCCTGGCACCGGCGCTCCCGTCGATTCAACCCGCGGCGCCGTCCGCCTGCTCCGCCGGTGCCGCGAGCTTCGCGGGCGCGAGCCAGCGGAATACGTCGAGTTCTTCGCCGTGGAACGTGCATTCGGCGGCAGCCGGTGTCACGACCTTTTTGGGCGCCGCAGGCTTGGCCGCCACGGCGACAGCCGAGGCTTCCTTCGTCGCCGAGGCCATGACCGGTGCCGAGGCCGCCCGCGGAGCGGACGCCGCGGCCGCAGCCGAGGCGGCTACTTCGGATGCGCTCGGCACATGCTCGATCGAGCCTTCGACCACCACGCGCGAGCCGCGAATCGCAACGCCGCGATGCGCGACACGCAGCGTATCCGACGACGTTTCGGCCAGCCTGTTTCGCATCAGTTGCTCGCATGCGCCCGAGTTGCGGGAAGCGATCGTGCAGGCCGTCAGCAGCGCGGCGGCGATCGCGACACAGGCGATAGGGAGAATCCGCATCTTCATCGACATTCCGTTTTTTAGCCGTCGGCCATTGTAGCTTACGGCCCCGCCCGCCGGCGGCGCTGACGCATGCCGCATGCCGCATGCCGCCTGACGCATGCCGCTTGACCTCGCCGGATCGCATCGGCATCGTGTGGGTCGGCCGCGTTGCCGTCCAGCGGAAGGGCCACTGGGCCCGGCGCGGTTTTGCCATCCTGTATCGATCCGTTTCCTTATGTTCAGCCTCGTCCTGCTCGCAATCGTCGCCTATGCCGCGACCAATATCGACAACCTGTTCGTCCTGCTCGCGTTTCTGACCGAAGCCGGCGCCGAGCGCCGCCGCGTGATCGCGGGACAGTACGCGGGCTCGCTGATCCTCGTCGCGGCGGCACTGCTGCTCGCCGCGCTGCTCGCGCGCCTGCCGACGGGCTATGTCGGCCTGCTCGGGTTCCTGCCGATCGGCGTGGGCCTGAGCAAGGCCTGGGAGCGCTTCGGCCCCGCCCGCGCGCAACGCGAGGACAACGGCGCGGAGCCCGATGCGGGCGAGCCCGCCGCGCATGCTCCGGCCGCTCGCCACAGCCCGGCGCCCGCGGGACGCGGCTCGTCGAGCTGGGCCGTCGCAAGCGTTGCGATCGCCAACGGCTCGGACAATCTCGCCGTCTATGTGCCGCTGTACGCGAGCCACGGTGTCGGCGAAAACGCGCTCGTATCGCTCGTGTTTGTCGTCATGATCGGGCTGTGGTGCGCCGGCGCCGTATGGCTGGTCGAGCATCCGCTACTCGGCGCGCCGGTGCGCCGCTACGGCTCGGCGCTGCTGCCGCCGATCCTGCTTGCGATCGGCGTATCGACGATCGTGCACAACGATACGTTGCACGTCGTATTCGGGCTGTAGACGGCGCGGTGCGGGACCGCCACGGCGCAAAGCCCGCTGCCCCACGAGCCACGAGCCACGAGCCACGAGCCACGAGCCACGAGTCACGAGCCTTGACTCCATCCCGATAATATGTTCCCATTGCGCCCTATGTACCGCGCCCAGACCACCCTATCGCTACTACTAGCCCGCTCTACCGGGCTAGGTCTGCTGCTGCGCGCGTCCGCTTCTCTCTGATACACCGAAGCAACCGCTTGATTCCCCAGTAACTGACCCAGCCCCGGTTTCCGACCGGCGGCCCAGTATCGCGTTTTCGTCGTCCGGTCGACACCTGCCACGGTCTCACCCTCGGATGATGAAAATGTTGAAGAACCCCGCTACCAAATACCGCTCGTTCAAGCCGATCAATTTGACGGATCGCCAATGGCCGTCGCGCACCATCACGCGCGCACCGATCTGGATGAGCACCGACCTGCGCGACGGCAACCAGGCGCTCTTCGAACCGATGAACGCCGAGCGCAAGATGCGCATGTTCAAGACGCTCGTGCAGATCGGCTTCAAGGAAATCGAAGTCGCGTTTCCGTCGGCCTCGCAGACCGACTTCAACTTCGTGCGCGAGCTGATCGAGGGCGGCCATATTCCCGACGACGTCACGATCGAAGTGCTCACGCAAGCGCGCGACGATCTGATCGAGCGCACCTTCGAATCGTTGCGCGGCGCCCCGCGCGCGATCGTCCATCTGTACAACGCAACCGCGCCGGAATTCCGCAAGATCGTCTTCGGCCTCGACAAGAACGGCGTGATCGAACTCTCGCAGAAGGCCGCGCGCACGATGAAGCGTCTCGCCGACGCGCAGCCCGACACGCACTTCACACTGCAATACAGCCCGGAAGTGTTCAGCGGCACCGAACTCGAATTCGCCAAGGAAGTCTGCGACGCGGTCTTCGACATCTGGCAGCCGACGCCCGAGCACAAGGCGATCGTCAACCTGCCCGCCACTGTCGAAATGGCAACGCCGAACGTCTACGCCGACCAGATCGAATGGATGCACCGTAACCTCAAGCGCCGCGATTCGCTGATCGTCTCCGTGCATCCGCATAACGATCGCGGCACCGCCGTGGCCGCCGCGGAACTCGCGGTGATGGCCGGCGCGGACCGCATCGAAGGATGTCTGTTCGGCAACGGCGAGCGCACCGGCAACGTCGATCTGGTCACGCTCGCGCTGAACCTCTACACGCAGGGCGTCGACCCCGAACTCGATTTCTCGAACATCAACGAAGTCGCGCGCACGGCCGAAGAATGCACGCAGTTGCCGGTGCATCCGCGTCATCCGTATGTCGGCGATCTGGTCTTCACCGCGTTCTCGGGCTCGCACCAGGACGCGATCAAGAAGGGCTTCGCCGCGCAGAAGCCGGACGCGATCTGGGAAGTGCCGTATATGCCGATCGATCCGAGCGACCTCGGCCGCACCTACGACTCCGTGATCCGCGTGAACAGCCAGTCGGGCAAGGGCGGCATCGCGTATCTGCTCGAACAGAGCTATGGCGTCGTGTTGCCGCGCCGTCTGCAGGTCGATTTCAGCTCGGCCGTGCAGCGCTTCACCGACGAGAGCGGCCAGGAAGTCACGCCGGCGCAGATCTGGGAACTGTTCCAGCAGGAATACGTGAGCACGGCCGAGCCGGTCCGCTATATCGGCCACAGCCTGTCGGAGCGTGACGGCCGCGAACACATCAAGCTCAACGTCGAAATCAACGGCACGGCGCGCGTGCTGTCCGGCGCGGGCAACGGTCCGCTCGACGCGCTGATGCATGCCTTCGACGTGCCGGTGCGCATCCAGCACTACGAAGAACGCGCGCTCACGCAAGGCGCCGACGCCCGCGCGATCGCGATCGCCGAAATGGCCGGCGCCGAGGTGTCCGGCAGCGCGTTCGGCGTCGGGGTCGATGCGAACCTCGTGACGGCGTCGATCCGCGCGGTGATCAGCGGTGTCAATCGCGCGTATGCGCGTGCCAATGCGCAAGCGCAGGAGCGCTTCTTCGAAGCGGCCTTGAGCGATGCAACCGTGTGAGGCGCGTGAGTAGTGTGCGTTGCCGGTCCGCTGTGCCGGTCTGGTAATCGGTGCGGCGCGCGGTAGTATCGGGAGGGGGCGTTGCAATTGCAACGCCCCTTCTTTTTTATTGCGGCTTCGTTTCACCGGCTCATGTCACCGCTTCATCGCACCGACTCACCCGCGAGAACGGCGCCACGCGCTCAACGAAACACGTCGCGACCGAAATACTTCTGCGAAATCCGCTGATATGTGCCGTCTTTTCTCAGGCCGGCGAGCGCCTCGTTGAGCGCCGCGCGCAGCTTCGGATTGCCCTTGCGGATCAGCACCGCGGACTGGCCGCTGTCCTCGCCCGACGTATCGACCGCGACGACCTTGAGCCTCACGCCGGGCATGCGCTTCCTGTAGTCGATAAACGACAGCGAATCGTTGACGGTGGCATCGACGCGCCCCCCGGCGACCAGATCGATCGATTCCTCGAAGCCGTGCGTGGGGATCACCTGCGCGCCGTGCGCCGCCGCGATCCGGCCGAGATGGCTCGTCGGCGTATTGGCGGATTTCCGGCCCAGAAGGTCGTCGAAGGATTGGATCGTCGTGTTGTCCGAGGCGACGATCAGCACCGCGTGCGACGTGATGTACGGATCGGAGTAATCGTATTTGAGCTTGCGCTCGTCGGTCACGGCGACTTCGTTGATGACCGCGTCATAGCGGTCGATGTCGAGACCGGCCAGCAGCCCTTCCCATCGGGCCTCGATGAATTGCGGCTTGACGCCGAGACGCTGCGCGATCGCCGTGCCGAGTTCCACGTCGAAACCGGTCAGCCTGCCCGCGTCGTCGTGAAAACTGTACGGCTCATAGGTGCCCTCCGTGCCGATGCGGAACACGCCCGAGGTCCGGATCTGCGCGAGTTTGTCGCCGGCGAATACTGGGTTCGCGACCACCTGCAGCAGCACGGCCAGCACCAGCAAACGAATCGGCTTCATCGAGGGCTCCAACAGATTGGCCATGCCGGTGGCCCGGATTGAAATCCGAGAGCGCCGGCTGGCGAGCGCTATCGGGCGGCATGGGCCGACTGTAGCAAACCGGTCGTTTTTTTCAAGAAGCAGGTCCAGGCGGCAAGCGGTGCCGGGCGGCACGATGGAAAGCCAGATCGGCGAGGAAAGAACGCGTCTCGAGTCCGCGACGCATGAATTCGACGCGATCCCCCGCATTGCCGCGCGTCGCCGGAGAGTTTGATGCGCCGTCCCGGAAGCCATTCCGGGACGTCAGTATGTCTCCAGATGCAGCCGCCCTTCGCGCTTCAACTTCGCCCACAGCGCTTCCCAGTCGAGCTGATGCTGCTCGCCGATATCCTTCAACGCCTGCAGCACGCCGTCTTCCATGCCCTTGAGCCCGCATACGTAGATATAGGTGTTGTCATCCCTCAGCAGGTTTGCGACGTCGGGGCCGCGCTCGCGCATCGCGTCCTGCACATAGCGCTTCGCCTGACCCGGCGTGCGCGAAAACGCGAGCGTGGTGTCGATGAAATCCTTCGGCAGATTCGTCAGCGGTCCAAAGTAAGGCAGCTCTTCCTGAGTGCGCGCGCCGAAGAACAGCATCAGCTTGCCGGTCGCGCCCTTCAGACGCTTGCGCCGCCGATACTCGGTCATCGCGCGCATCGGCGCGGAGCCGGTGCCCGTGCAGATCATCAACAGATGCGAGTTCGGATGATTCGGCATCAGGAACGTGCTGCCGAACGGGCCGATCACGTTGACCACGTCACCCTTCTTCAGATCGCACAGATAGTTCGAGCAGACGCCGTCGATCGTATCGCCATGCTGGCGCGACACGCGCCTGACCGTCAGCGACACGTTGTTATAGCCGGGCCGCTCGCCGTCGCGCGGACTGGCAATCGAATACTGGCGCGCATGATGCGTACGGCCATCGGCGGCGGCGCCCGGCGGCAGAATGCCGATCGACTGCCCTTCGAGCACCGGAAACGGCATAGAGCCGAAATCGAGCACGATGTGATGAATGTCGCTCGACGTCGCGCTGTCGGTGAGCCGGTAGTTGCCGACCACAGTCGCGGTAGTCGGCGTCTTGTGCGTGTAGAGATTCACGTACGGCTTCGCGGCCGACCACGGCGGCACGACCGCGCCGCGCACGGTATCGACTTCGATGCCGTCCGCTTCGGCGGCGGCGGCGTCGCTCGCGGCGGGCGCAGCTTCTTCGGCCGGCACCGCCATCGTGTTCTGCTCCGGCAGCACGTCCCATGTGAACTGCTCGTCGATCGAATACGCGTCGGCCTTCAGCACCGTGCGCCAGTTGTCGATCGCGCCGGTCGGGCACGGCGGCACGCAGGCCATGCAGCCGTTGCAGACCTCGGCCTTCACGACGTAGTTGTTGTCGTCGTGCGTAATTGCGTCGACCGGGCAAGTCTCTTCGCAGGTATTGCAGCGAATGCAGATTTCCGGATCGATCAGATGCTGCCGCAACACTTCGATCGACACTGGAGCGTTCATGACTTCCTCCACCTGGTGATACAGCGCGCCTCTCGTGCTTCGCCTGCCGCCATCGCTTCAGTTAAAGCGCACGTACTCGAAATCGACGGGCTGACGGTTCACGCCCATCGCGGGCGGTGCGATCCAGTTCGCGAACTTGCCCGACTCGGCGACACGGCCCATCAGCGACGCAACGAACGCGCGGTCCTCCGGCGTGGCGAGCCACTTCGCTTCGTTGGCGGCCCATTCGGCTTCGCCAATCACGCGGCCATCGGGCGACACGCGCGTGCCCGCGAAGGTGCCGATCTGCCGGTTGAATGCCTTGTGCGGCACCGTCATGCGGAAATCGATGCCGGCCTTCTCAAGCACCTTGTTCCAGCGCCCGACGCCCGCGACCGAATCCTTGATGTAATCGTCGCGCAGCACTTCGTTCATCGCGTTGAGCATCGGCACCTCGCGCTCGACGAGCTTGCCGTCCTGCACGTCGAGCAGCTTGTAACCATGCTCGCTCAGGCGATGATCGTCGTCGCGCTTGCCTTCTTCATAGCGGCCCTTCAAGCCCGAGCTATAGAACGTCGCCGCGTTCGACGAATGATCGGCGCCGAACAGGTCGATCGTGACCGAGTAGTGGAAGTTCAGATAACGCTGGATGGTCGGCAGATCGATCACGCCGGCCGCGCGAATCTTCGCGACGTCGTCGGTGCCGAGTTCGTTCATCACCTGCGCAGTGCGCTGGATCACGCGCGAGACGCCCGACTCGCCGACGAACATATGATGCGCTTCCTCGGTCAGCATGAACTTCGTCGTGCGCGCGAGCGGATCGAAGCCCGACTCGGCCAGCGCCGACAACTGGAACTTGCCGTCGCGGTCGGTGAAGTACGTGAACATGTAGAACGCGAGCCAGTCCGGCGTTTTCTCGTTGAACGCGCCGAGAATGCGCGGATTGTCGTCGTCGCCCGAACGGCGGCCGAGCAATGCTTCGGCTTCCTCACGGCCATCGCGGCCGAAGTAGCGATGCAGCAGATAGACCATCGCCCATAGGTGGCGCCCCTCTTCGACGTTGACCTGGAACAGGTTGCGCAGGTCGTACATCGAGGGCGCCGTCAAACCGAGGTGACGCTGCTGCTCGACCGAAGCCGGCTCCGTATCGCCCTGCGTGACGATGATGCGGCGCAGGTTCGCGCGATGTTCGCCGGGCACGTCCTGCCATGCGGCTTCGCCCTTGTGCTCGCCGAAGTGAATCTTGCGGTCCTGCTCGCCCGGCGTAAGAAAAATGCCCCAGCGGTACTCGGGCATCTTCACGTAGTCGAAGTGCGCCCAGCCGCCCGCGTCAACGCTGACAGCCGTGCGCAGATAGACGTCGTAGCCGTGCGAACCTTCCGGGCCCATATCGCCCCACCACGACAGGAAGTTCGGCTGCCATTGTTCGAGCGCGCGCTGCAAGGCGCGATCGTCGGCAAGGTTGACGTTGTTCGGAATCTTTTCGCTGTAGTTGATCGTGGACATGGTCGGTTCCCTGAGTCGGTTCCCTGTTCAGAAGCTGCAATCGCGAGAAGCGCATATCGGCGGACGGCGCGATGAGGTCAATCGGGCGTCACGCGCCTCAAACGCGCGATACGTCGAATTGCGCCTTGCTGCCCTTGCCGTACACCTTGAGCGCACCCTTCTCGCCCACCGCGTTCGGCCGGTTGAAAATCCAGTTCTGCCAGGCGGTGAGCCGGCCGAAGATGCGCGTCTCCATCGTCTCCGGGCCGTTGAAGCGCAGATTCGCTTCGAGGCCCGTCAAGGCATCGGGCGACATTGCCGCGCGTTCTTCGAGCGCAATACGGATTTCGTCGGCCCAGTCGATATCGTCGGGCGAGGCGGTCACGAGACCCAGGCGCTCGGCCTCGACGGCCTTGACCGGCTGGCCGATCAGCGCACGCACCGCGTCGAGCGGTTCGGTTTCCTCATAGAAGCGCCGCGCAAGCCGCGACTGCTGCGTGACCATCGGGTACAGACCGAAGTTGACTTCCGACAGCGTGATGGCCGGCTCCTCGTCTTCGTTGGCCGGCAACGCGGCCATATAGGTGCGGTCGGCCGCGAATGCGAATTCGGCGAAGGTGCCCGCGAAGCACGAGCCCGGTTCGATCAGCGTGAATAGCGAACGCGACGACACATCGATGCGCGCGAACGTGCGGCGCAGCAGGCCGATCGTTTCGCGCACGAGCCAGTGGTCCCTGTGCTGCAGCAGCGTCGCATCGACGGCGAGCAGGTTGCGCGCATCGCCTTCGGTCCTGAACACCCACGTGCCGATGTCGAGTTCGTTGGTGCGCATCGACAGGATCGCGTCGTCGAGTTCGCGTGCGAATTGCAGCGGCCACCAGTTCGCGCCGGCCGCGACGATCGCATCGAGGTCCGCAGGCTGCACCTCTTGCGGCGCGCGTGCGGTGAAGGTCGCCACGCGTTTCGCGCGATCGATCGTAACGTCGACGGTCCGGTAGCCAAGACCGTCTTCGCGCTCGGTGCGCTCGATACGCGTGAGCGCAACGCCTGGCGCATCGGCTGGGCGATCGCTGTGCGCGGCAAGGTCGAGCGCGCGCGCCTGGATCGCCTGATCGAACCGGTTCGGCTTCACGACTTCATCGACGAGACGCCAGGCCTTCGCGCGCTCGCCGCGCACGCCTTCGACCACCGTGCAGAAAATATCCGCGCGATCGTGGCGCACCTTGCGCTTGTCGGTGACGCGCGTGAGACCGCCCGTGCCCGGCAGCACGCCGAGCAGCGGTACTTCCGGCAGCGACACCGACGAGGAACGATCGTCGATCAGATAGATTTCGTCGCAGGCGAGCGCCAGTTCATAGCCGCCGCCCGCGCAGGCGCCGTTCACCGCGGCGAGAAACTTGAGCCCTGAATGGCGCGACGAATCTTCGAGCCCGTTGCGGGTTTCGTTCGTGAACTTGCAGAAGTTGACCTTCCACGCGTGCGTCGAAAGGCCCAGCATGAAAATGTTCGCGCCCGAGCAGAACACGCGGTCCTTCAGGCTCGTCACCACCACGGTCCTGACTTCGGGATGCTCGAAGCGGATGCGCTGGATCGCGTCGTGCAGTTCGATGTCGACGCCGAGGTCGTACGAATTCAGCTTCAGCTTGTAGCCGTCGCGAATACCGCCGTCTTCAGCGATATCGATGCCGAGCGTCGCAACCGGACCGTTGAAGCTCAGCTTCCAGTGCCGGTACTGCGAGGGATCGGTGCGGTAGTCGACCCGCGCGGCCGGCGCAACGGCGGGGTGTGCTGTGGACATGGGGCGTCTCCTGACTGGACGATGCGAATCTGTTTTTTTGAACAATAGTGCATCAACATATCCGAGTAAAGAATTTTAGTGCATTTTTAGGTGCAAACCCTGACGCCCCAGCGACCGCTCAGCCGGCCCGCGCCTCGTCGGGCGCTTCCGCCGCGAGGCGCGCGGCAAGCCGGTCGCGCAATTGCAGATAGGCGTCGGCAAGCGTCTTCTCGCTCGTGTCGAAGCTCATGTCGGCACGCCCGTATAGTTCGGCGCGGCCCGCGAGGATACGTTTCAGGTCGTCCATCGCCTCGTTGTTGCCCGACATCGGCCGCAGATCGCCCTGCGCGACGACGCGGCGCATATGCTCCTCGGGCGTCGCCTGTAGCCATACCGTGAAGCAGTGCGACAGCAGCGCATTGAAGGTGCCCGACTCCGACACGAGCCCGCCCGGCGACGCGATCACCGCGCGCTCGTGCTCCTCGATCACGGCGTCGAGCGCGCGCTGTTCGTAGCGCCGGTAAGCGCTCGCGCCGTACAGCGAATGAATCTCCGACGGCGGACAGCCCGCAAGCTGTTCGATCACGCGCGTCAGCTCGATGAACGGCACCTTGCGCTCCTGCGCGAGCATGCGCCCGAACGTCGATTTGCCCGCGCCGCGCAGGCCGATCAGCGCGATGCGGTGCTTGCGGTGCGGATCGCGCGGCGCCTGCGCGAACATCTCGGCCAGCGCCGCGCGCGCGCGTTGCAGCGCCGCCTGGTCGCGTCCTTGCAGCAATTCGCGAATCAGCAGCCATTCGGCGGACGCCGTGGTTTCGTCGCCGACCACTTCGGCGAGCGAGCAGTTCAGCGTGGCCGCAAGCTGCCGCAGCACGAGCACCGAGGCATTGCCGAGGCCCGATTCCAGATTCGCGAGATGCCGCTCCGAGAGGCCGGTTTCGGCCGCGAGCGTCTTGCGGGTCATGCCGCGGCGCGCGCGCAGCAGGCGCACGCGCTCGCCCATCGCGGTCAGAAACGGATCGCGCTCTTCACGCTCGCCGCGCTCGGCGCGAGCCGGGTCGGCGGCGGCTTCATCCAGCGGTGCGGCGGAGTATTTTCGATTCATGTTTTGCGACCTCGATACTTCGATATATGTACTATAGTGCTTGACACGCACTAGATGAACAGTTTAATTTTCATCAAAAGCCGCTTCAACTACAAACGCTCACGAAATATCAGAACACCGCCGGCTGGCCCGGCGGCGTAACGGAGACAGCGCGGCAGCACGCATGCAGCAAAGTTCCGGCGGTGGAACGTCTGCCCTGCGTAAACGCGCTTTTCTGGAGGCTCGCATGTCCCCGCAAGAATTCCAGCACCTGATCGCCGGCGTAACGGCACAACTTGACGGGCGCCCGCTCGACGCGTCGCTCGCGGCCTGGCTGAACGCCACCTGGCCGGCCGGCAGCACGACTTTCCGCGAACTCGCCCAGGCCTGCCGCGACGGCGTCGCCGAAGGCTGGCTGTGCAACCGCGAAGCGGGCGGCATCCGCTACGGGCGCATCTTCAAGGCGCTGCCCGAGACCCACGGCTTTTCCGTCGACGTCGTCGCGATGCAGGACATTGCCGGTCCGCACCATGTGCATCCGCACGGCGAAATCGATCTGATCATGCCGCTCACCGAAGGCGCGACGTTCGACGGCCATCCGGCCGGCTGGTGCGTGTACGGCCCCGGCTCCGCGCATCGTCCGACGGTCGCGAACGGTCGGGCGCTCGTGCTGTATCTGCTGCCGCAAGGCGCGATCGAATTCACCGCGACATAAAACCGCCGGCGCGACGGCACAAGCCATAGCGGCAGCAACGTCAGCGCGGCGCATGGCGACGCGAGCATCAGGCATCGAGCGGATCACGAGCGCCAAACAGCCGGACCGCGCCCACCGATGGAGGAGACAATATGGAACCCCCGCTGGAAACGAGCGCGCGAACGAGTGCGCATCAGGCGGCCGCGCCGCCACCCCCGCTCTTCAATTTCGCGCGCTATCTGTTCGAACTGAACGAGGCGCGCGCGAACAAGCCTGCCTATATCGACGACACGCACACGCTGACCTATGGCGAACTCGAACAACGCGCGCGGCGTTGCGCGAGCGCCCTGCGAACGCTCGGCGTGCATCCCGAGGAACGCGTGCTGCTCGTGATGCTCGATACCGTGTCGCTGCCGGTCGCATTTCTCGGCGCGCTCTACGCCGGCATCGTGCCGGTCGTCGCGAACACGCTGCTGACCGCCTCCGACTATACGTACATGCTCACGCATAGCCACGCGCGCGCGGTGATCGTGTCGGCGGCCTTGTTGCCGAACGTCGCGCAGGCGCTCGAAAGCATCGATCAAGACGGCTGCCAGTTGATCGTCTCGCAGCCGGAGCCGTCGGCGGATGCGGCGCCCACTACCTCGCTCGACGCGCCCCGCTTCGAAGACCTGCTCGACGCCGCGCCACCCGCCCTCAAAGGCTGCGCCAACAGTGGCGACGACATCGCCTTCTGGCTCTACTCCTCGGGCTCGACCGGCAAGCCGAAAGGCACAGTCCACACGCATGCGAACCTGTACTGGACCGCCGAGCTGTATGGCAAGCCGGTGCTCGGCATCGTCGAGAGCGACGTGGTGTTTTCGGCAGCCAAGCTGTTCTTCGCCTACGGGCTCGGCAATGCGCTGACCTTTCCGCTGTCGGTCGGCGCGACCGCGATCCTGATGGCCGAGCGCCCCACCGCCGACGCGATCTTCGCGCGCCTCGTCAAGCATCGTCCGACCGTGTTCTGCGGCGTGCCGACGCTCTACGCGAGCATGCTCGTCGCGCCGAATCTGCCCGCGCGCGCCGAGGTCGCGATACGCGTATGCGCGTCGGCGGGCGAGGCGTTGCCGCGCGACGTCGGCGAGCGTTTCACCGCGCACTTCGGCGCCGAGATTCTCGACGGCATCGGCTCGACCGAAATGCTGCACATCTTCCTGTCGAATCGCCCGGGCGAAGTCGAATACGGCACGACGGGACGCCCGGTGCCGGGCTACGAGGTCGAGTTGCGCGACGAAGCCGGGCAGCCGGTGCCCGATGGCGAAGTCGGCGATCTGTACATCAAGGGGCCGAGCGCGGCGCTCATGTACTGGAACAATCGCGAGAAATCGCGCGCGACGTTTCTCGGCGAATGGATTCGCAGCGGCGACAAGTACCGGCGTCTCGCCAACGGCTGCTATGTCTACGCGGGCCGCAGCGACGACATGCTGAAGGTGAGCGGCCAGTACGTGTCGCCGGTCGAAGTGGAGATGGTGCTGGTCGAGCATCCGGCCGTGCTCGAAGCGGCGGTGGTCGGCGTCGATCACGGCGGGCTCGTGAAAACGCGCGCGTTCGTCGTCCTGAAGCGCGAGTTCGCACCGTCTGAGATACTCGCCGACGAACTGAAGGCCTTCGTCAAGGAACGGCTCGCGCCGCACAAGTATCCGCGCGACATCGTGTTCGCCGACGATCTGCCGAAAACCGCCACCGGCAAGATTCAGCGCTTCAAGCTGCGCGAACAGTCATAAGTCATAAGGTGATCCATTCATGCCGAACCCCGCAACGGCCGCCGCTCCTGTTACGCCCGCTCCCGCCGCCGGCGCGAGCCGCTTTGCCGAACTGCCCGCAAGCGCGGCGCATGGCGCGTTGCGCATCGAGTATCGCTGGCTCAACGAACCGGCGGCCCCGCGCGCAGAAGACGCGCCGCTCGCGCTGTTCCTGCATGAAGGACTCGGCTCGGTGTCGATGTGGCGCGACTGGCCGCAACGTTTGTGCGAACGGCTCGGCCTGCGCGGGCTCGTCTATTCGCGGCCGGGCTATGGACTCTCGACGCCGCGCGCGCCTCATGTGAAATGGCCGGTCGACTTTATGACCGCGCAGGCCCGCGACATTCTCCCCGCGCTGCTCGACGCGCTCCGCATCGATGCGTGGCAACGCCGGCGCATGTGGGTGATCGGCCATAGCGACGGCGGCTCGATCGCGCTGCTCTACGCGGCGCTGTATCCCGAGGCACTCGCGGGCGCGGTCGTGATGGCGCCGCATGTGTTCGTCGAAGACCTCTCGGTGGCCAGCATCGCGCAAACGAAGCAGCTCTACGAAACCACCGACCTGCGCGACAAGCTCGCGCGCCACCACGCCGACGTCGATTCGGCCTTCTATGGCTGGAACGATATCTGGCTGAATCCCGCGTTCAGACAGTGGCGCATTGTCGATACGCTCGCCTCGATTCGCCAGCCGCTGCTCGCGATCCAGGGCCACGACGACAACTACGGCACGATGGCGCAGATCGACACGATCGCCGCACGCGTGCCGCATGCGCAGCTCGTCAAGCTCGCCGCCTGCGGGCACTCGCCGCATCGCGACGCACCGGCCCCGCTCGACGACGCGATCGCGGCATTCATCGCAGCACAGCGATAAACCGCGCGACGGAAGCAACCAGAGCAACCGGCGCGGCCATCGACATCAGCACCAGCACAGGGCTGCGCCGCTTCCTTACCAATACTTCATAAAAATTACACGGATCGGCGATTATGCTGCGGCATCGCTGACCTCGGCACATCGATGCCCTGGCGTCCCTTCCTCACATTGGAGAGAGTGACATGCCCTTCGTGCCGAAGCTGAGTCGTGCATTGCCGTGCAAACGTTTGGCTCCCGGTTTGGCTCATGCTTTCGCGATCGTCTCGCTCTGCGCACTCGGCACCGCATGCAGCCACGACGACCCACCCGCCGACACGAGCACGCTCGGCTCGACAACCGAACAGCGCGCCGCGCAAAGCGATAACAGCGCCGGCACCAGCAGCTTTGCCACCGCGCCGCCGGCCGACCCCGCACCGGCGACGCTCACGATTCAGACTCCCGCGGCCCCCGCTTCCGACGTCGGCACGGCACTGTCCGCCGCCGATGCGTCGCGCGCGCCGCTCGCGAGCCCCGTCATCCACACCGTGGATTGAGTTCCGCGCCGCGCGCGGTGAGCGGCCACTCTTTCCGCGCGCGACGCATCGTCACAGTGCATCTTCGCAGTGCACTTTCCTCCACCGAAGATCAAAGCCAGAACCATGACCTCAAAAAATCGCCGTGATTTTCTGCGCTCGGCCGCGCAAGCCGCCGGTTCCTTCACCGCGTTGAGCATGCTGCCGCCCGGCATCCGCAACGCCCTCGCCATTCCGGCGAACAACTGCACCGGCACGATCCGCGACGTCGAGCACATTGTCGTGCTGATGCAGGAGAACCGCTCGTTCGATCATTACTTCGGCACGCTCAAGGGCGTACGCGGTTTCGGCGACACGCGTGCGATCAACCTCGCGAGCGGCCAGCCGGTCTGGTATCAGCCGCTCACCACCGATGCCGCCGGCGCCAATTACGTGCTGCCGTTCCGTCCCACCGCGCCGAACCTCGGCCTGCAATTCCTGCAGGATCTCGCGCACGACTGGGGCACCACGCACGCGGCCTGGAACAACGGCCGCAACGATCAGTGGGTGCCCGCGAAAGGCGCGACGACGATGGCCTACCTCACGCGCGAGGACATCCCGTTTCACTATCAGCTCGCCGACGCGTTCACGATCTGCGATGCGTATCACTGCTCGCTGATGGGCCCGACCGATCCGAACCGCTACTACATGTGGAGCGGCTGGGTCGGCAACGACGGCAGCGGCGGCGGCCCGGTGATCGACAATTCGGAACTCGGCTACGGCTGGTCGACCTACCCCGAGGTGCTGCAGAACGCCGGCATCTCGTGGAAGATCTATCAGGACATGGGCAACGGGCTCGACGCGAACGGCTCGTGGGGCTGGACGCAGAACGCGTACATCGGCAACTACGGCGACAACTCGCTGCTCTACTTCAACCAGTATCGCAACGCGCAGCCGGGCAACCCGCTCTACGACAACGCGCGCACCGGCACCAACGCGGCGAACGGCGACGGCTATTTCGACATCCTCAAGCGCGACGTGCAGAACAACACGCTGCCGCAAGTCTCGTGGATCGTCGCGCCCGAAGCCTATTCGGAACATCCGAACTGGCCGTCGAACTACGGCGCGTGGTACATCGATCAGGTCCTGCAGATTCTCACGTCGAACCCCGAGGTGTGGAGCAAGACCGTGCTGCTCATCAACTACGACGAGAACGACGGCTTCTTCGATCACCTCGCGCAGCCGTTCCCGGCGGCGTCGAGCGCGAACGGCCTGTCGACCGTCAGCATCACGCACGAAATCTATCCCGGCGATGCGAAGACGCCCGCCGCGCCGTACGGGCTCGGCCCGCGCGTGCCGATGCTGGTGGTCTCGCCGTGGTCGAAAGGCGGCTACGTCTGCTCGGAAACGTTCGACCACACCTCGGTGATCCGCTTCATCGAAAAGCGTTTCGGCGAACATCACAACCTCGGCGAATCGAACATCACGCCGTGGCGTCGCGCGGTGTGCGGCGATCTGACCTCGGCCTTCAACTTCAGCAATCCGAACGCCAACCTGCCGTCGCTGCCGAGCACGACCTCGTACGTGCCGCCCGATCAGAACCGTCATCCGGATTACATCCCGCAGCCGCCCGCAGCCCAGGCCGTGCCGCAGCAGGAGCCCGGCGTGCGTCCCGCGCGCGCGTTGCCGTATGAACTGTTCGTGCGCGCCGACGAAGGCTCGAACGGCAAGCTGACGATGCGCTTCATCAATACCGGCCGCGCGGGCGCGGTGTTCCTCGTCTACGTGACGAACGGCGCCGCCGCGCCGCTCAGCTATACGGTCGAAGCCGGCAAGCACCTGCAGGACACCTTGCCGCTCAACGCGGACGGCACCTACGATTTCACCGTGCACGGCCCGAACGGCTTCCTGCGCCGCTTCGCGGGCAAGGTCGTCGCGCGCAGCAGCTGGTGGGAGCGCAAGGAGATCGCGCAGCCGGATATCGCCGAGGGTTACGACGTCGCCAACGGCAATCTGCAATTGCGTCTGGAAAACACGGGCAGCGCGCGTTGCCAGTTCACGATCGTCAATGCGTACGATCCGCACAATGCGATCCGGCATTCGGTGCGCGGCGGCGATACCGATCAGCTATACCTCGATCTGCGCAACGCGCACGGCTGGTACGACCTGTCGATCACGGTCGACACCGATGCATCGTTTGCGCGGCGCCTTGCCGGTCACGTGGAAACCGGCAAGAGCAGCATGAGCGATCCGGCTTTGGGTAGCTAAACGGCGGCTCGACGTCACGCGAGTCCCGCGGTAAAAACAACGGCCGCTGCGATCGATGTCGCAGCGGCCGTTGTTTTATTGGGCCTGCCGATTGCCGATTACCGATGCACGCACGCGCATAACCGGGCGCATAGATCGGCGCGCCCTGCCTACGATTCGAAATCGAGCCCGCCGAGCAGCGCGACCGGTTCGCCCTGCGTATGCGTGAGGAAATCGAGTTCGCGCGCCTGGGTCCACGCCTTGAGCTTGCGCGGCAGCGCGGCGAGATAACCGGCGAAGCGCGCCGTGCCCTGCTCGCCCATCAGTCGTTCGATTTCGTCGCTGTCCCAGGTCAGGTAAAGATTCAGCGGATGCGCGTAGTAACCGAGTTCATCGAGCGGCGTCGCATGAATCCGCACGCGGGTCGGCTGACCGTGCCCGCCATACGGCAGCACTTCGGTATGCACGGTCTTCGCGAAACATGCGCCGATCGCCTCGGCGATGCGCGGCGCGAACTCCTTGTCGAAACGAACGGCGCTTTCCGGACGCATCCAGGTCTCCGATGTCGTGCGTAGTGGGACTGGGCATCGTAGCACGCGGGTCGGTGCGGACTCGCGTGCAGGCGCTCGTGTTCAGGGGCGTTGGCTACGTCCGGGGAAGCGCGGCCCCCGCGCCCTATCGCATGTACCCCCTCGCACCGCACCGATCGATTCAACGTTTTGCGACAACTCCTGTGCGATTACGGCCCTTTACGTCAGACCTGTGCCACGCGCGTCTAGCATCCAGAGAGGCCACCAGGCTGGTCGTGCCAGATGATTTTTCCACGGATGGCTTATGAGCAAGGCAAGGTTCGCATCGTTCTGGCACGGCCCGGAACTCTCCCCTTACGAAGTCGCGTGTCTGCAATCGTTCACCCTCTATGGCAGCGAGGTCGCGCTTTATAGCTACGAGCCGATCGCCAATCTGCCGCCCGGCGTGAGCGCGAAAGACGCGCGCGCGATTCTGCCGCCCGACACGCTGAACGCCTTTCCGATTCAAGGCGTGCCGTCGATGGCGCATTTCACCGACTATTTCCGCTTCGCGATGTTCACGAAGACCGACGAAATCTGGGTCGACACGGACATGCTGCTGCTGCGCGATTTCGATCTCAACGCGAAGGGCGACCTGATCGGCAAGGAAACGCCGTCCAGCATCTGCACGGCGATACTGCGGCTCGATCCCGACTCGCCGCGTCTGTACGAACTGCTCAAGCGCGTCAAGGCGATGCAGGGCACCGAAATCAAATGGGGCGACACCGGCCCGCGCCTGCTGACCGCGGTCTACGGCGTCAAGGCCGGCTTGCCCGAGAGCCTGTTCTACCCGGTCCACTTCGACGATTACTACAAGCCGTTCCTGCCGCGCCATTTCGAGGAATGCGCGGCGCTGTGCTCCGACGCGTACACGCTGCACCTGTGGAACAACCGCGTCGTGAAGATGGCGCTCTTCAAGCGTATCGGTCCGCCTGCCGGTTCGTTCCTGCATCACGTGTTCGAGCAGAGCGGCGCGAACCGCCGGTTTGGCGAATTCTATCCGGCCAACGTGATGCAGACGATGATCGACAACGCGGTGCAGAAAGTCGGCCGCGATGAAGGCGTACGCAAGCTGCTGCGCGTCGGCGTGCCGATGCTCAGGACCGCGCTCGGGCGCAAGCTCGGCGCATAGACGCCCGTCTCACGCGGCGGCACCCCTGCCCGCGCCGTGCGCCTGCGCGAGCATGAACTCGATGAACGTCGCGGCCGCGCGCGTGTGATGCCGGTTCGGCATATACACCATGTACATGTGCGTGCCGAAGATGCTGAGGCGCCATTCGTCGAGCGCGGTCAGCACCGCGCCGCGTTGCAGATCGTCCTGCACCACGTAGTCGGGCACGATGCCGACGCCGAGCCCCGCGAGCAGCGCCTCGCGTAAAAACAGAAAGTTCTCGGAGATGATCGTCGGTTCGAGCAGCACCTCGTGGCGCTCGTCGCGCAGATACGCGGCCAGCCGCAACTGCCTGCCGATCACGGCCGCGCTAATCAGCGGCGCGGCGCGCAGGTCGTCGAGCGTCGCGGGCATGCCGTGCGTGTGCGCGAAGCCGGGCGAGGCGCACGCGACATATCTGACCGGCCCCATGTCGCGCGCGACGAGGTTCTGCGGCGGCTCGGACATGACGCGCACGGCGATGTCGACTTCATCGCGCAGCAGGTCTTCGACGCGGTTCTCGAACATCACGTCGAGCACGATGCCTGGATGCAGACGCTTGAACGCGATCAGCCAGGCGGACATCACGAGTTGGCCGTAGCCGCTCGGCACGCTCAGCCGCACGCGGCCCTGCAGGCTTTGCCCGAGCGTCGCGACCGACTCGCGCGCGGCCAGCAGCGCGTTCTGGATCGTGCGGCCATGCTCGTAGAGGCGCAGACCGATCTCGGTCGGCTCGACGCGGCGCGTCGTGCGCCGCACCAGCTGCACACCGATCGAGCGCTCCAGCTGATTCAGGTGATAACTGACGTTCGCGCGGCTCATCTTGAGCCGGCGCGCGGCTTCGCTCAGATTGCCGGCGTCGAGAATGTCCACGAGCAGGGTCAGGGAATTGACGTCCATCGCGGCGACTTTGTCAAAATAATTTTGACAGTCTGTCAATCGGGCATGCCATTGTCAATCAACGCTGACCACTCCAGAATGCGCATCAGCCCCCACGAACATGGATGGAAGACCCCGCGATGGATCTGAACTTCACCCCCGAAGAAGAAGCGTTTCGCACCGACGTGCTGGCCTTCCTGCGCGAAAAGCTCCCGCGGCGTCTCGCCGATAAAGTGCACCGCGGCCGCCGCCTCACGCGCGACGACATGGCCGAGTGGCACGCGATTCTCAACGCGCAGGGCTGGCTCGCGAACCACTGGCCGCAGGAATATGGCGGCCCGGGCTGGAACGCGGTGCAGAAATTCATCTTCGAGAACGAATGTGCGCTGGCCGGCGCGCCGCGCATCGTGCCGTTCGGCGTCAACATGCTCGGGCCGGTGCTGATCCGATACGGCAGCGAGGCGCAGAAACGGCGCTGGCTGCCACGCATTCTCGACGGCTCCGACTGGTGGTGCCAAGGCTATTCGGAGCCGGGCGCGGGCTCCGATCTCGCCTCGGTCAGAACCACGGCCGTGCGCGGCCAGGATGCGCACGGCGAGCATTACGTCGTCAACGGCCAGAAGACGTGGACCACGCTCGGCCACTACGCGAACATGATCTTCTGCCTCGTGCGCACCGCGACCGATGTGCGCAAGCAGGAAGGCATCAGCTTTCTGCTGATCGACATGAACACGCCCGGCGTCGAAGTACGGCCGATCATCACGCTCGACGGCGAGCATGAAGTCAACGAAGTGTTTTTCACCGACGTGCGCGTGCCCGCGGAGAATCTCGTCGGCGAAGAGAACAAGGGCTGGACCTACGCGAAATATCTGCTTACGTACGAGCGCACCAATATCGCGGGTGTCGGCTTCTCGGTGGCCGCCTTCAACCGTCTGCGCCAGATCGCCGCGCAGCAGCGCCGCAATGGCCGCCCGCTCGCCGAAGACCCGGCGTTCGCGGCACGCATGGCGCGCGTCGAGATCGATCTCGAGAACATGAAGACGACCAACCTGCGCGTGATCGCGGCAGTCGCGGGCGGCGGCGTGCCCGGCGCCGAAAGCTCGATGCTGAAGATTCGCGGCACCGAAATTCGCCAGGAGATTTCATCGCTCACGCGCCGCGCGATGGGCGCCTATGCGCAGCCGTTCGTCGAAGAAGCGCTGCACGAAGGTTTCGACGGCGTGCCGGTCGGCCCCGACGAAGCCGCGAGCGCGGCGGCGCTGTACCTCAACAATCGCAAGCTGTCGATCTTCGGCGGCTCGAACGAAATCCAGAAGAACATCATTGCCAAAATGATCCTCGGACTCTGAGAGACCCACGTCATGAATTTTCGGCACACCGAAGACCGCCGCATGCTGGCGGACACGCTGAACCGCTTCGTCAGCGAACAATACGGCTTCGAGACGCGCGACCGCATCGCGCGCTCGGCGCATGGCTTCAGCCCTGAACTGTGGCAACGCTTCGCGGAACTCAGCATCGTCGGCGCGTTGTTCGATGAAGCGAGCGGCGGCTTCGGCGGCGGCGGTTTCGATATCGCCGTCGTGTTCGAGAGCTTGGGGCGCGGGCTCGTCGTCGAGCCGTTTCTCGATACGCTGATCGTCGGCCGCGCGCTCGCGCGCAGCGGCAGCGCGGCGCAGAAAGCGGAACTGGCCGCATTGATCGACGGCTCGCGTATCGCCGCGCTCGCGCATGGCGAGCCGGACAGTCATTACGAACTCGCTCGCGTAAGCGCAACGCGCGCGCAGCGGCACGGCGATGCCTGGACCCTGAACGGCGCGAAGGCCGTGGTTCAGCATGGCGAGCAGGCGGCGGTCTTTCTGGTGTCGGCGCGCACGAGCGGCGCCGACGATGCCGCAGCGGGCCTCACGCTCTTTCTCGTGCCGCGCGAGGCGGCCGGTGTCAACGTGCGCGGTTATCGCAAGATCGACGGCGGCCGTGCTGCCGAAGTGACGTTCGACCACGTCACGCTCGGCGCGACCGCCCTGCTCGGCCCGGTCGACGCAGGCTTCGCGACGCTCGAATACGCGGTGAGCTGCGGCGTGCTCGCGCTGTGCGCGGAAGCGCTCGGCGCGATGGATGTCGCCAAAGACGACACGCTCGAATACCTGCGCACGCGCAAGCAGTTCGGCGTGCCGATCGGCAGCTTCCAGGCGCTGCAGCACCGCATGGCCGATCTGCTGCTCGAGATCGAGCAGGCACGCTCGGCGGTCATCAACGCGGCCGCCGCTCTCGATGGCGAACGCAAGGCGCGCGAGCGCGCGGTGTCGGCGGCAAAGTACAGCATCGGCCGGATCGGCACGCTGGTCGCGCAGGAGTGCATCCAGCTGCACGGCGGGATCGGCATGACGTGGGAATTGCGGCTCGCTCATTACGCGAAGCGGCTCGTGATGATCGATCATCAGTTGGGCGATGAGGATCATCATCTGGAGCGGTTCGTGGCGTTGGGGGCTTGATAGGCGAAGGCCCAAAATCGTTCGCGAAACGCGCTTCCCTTTGCAAGGTCTGCTAGATTGCTCTCAAACAAAACTCCCAGTGGTGAGCATGTCAGGCTTAATCCATCGCCGCCGCGAAGAAGCCGCACCGTTCATCACGCAACACCAGCGATGAAACCTCTGATCTTGGCGCTGACGTTTATCAGCACTTCCGCATGGGCTGCCGCTCCCGATCCGGTCAGCGAAATCGCGACGCGCAGCGGCCTGCCCGCGAGCGAGGTCGGCGCGGCCTTATCCCATTGCGACGACAACCAGACCAATATGAATTTCTGCGCATGGCGCGATCAGATCGTGGCGGAACAGAAACTGGCGCACATCGTGGATGCGACGGCCGGATCATCGACAGCCTGCAAAGCCGTTCTGGAGAGAAAGATCGCCGCATGGAAAAAACGCCGCGACACGCAATGCGAGAAATCGGCCTCGCATGAATGGGGCGGCGGCTCGATGCTGCCCACCGCCATCGCGATGTGCAAAACAGCCGCGACGGAGCGCATGAGCAAAACCATCCAATCTGAAAAATACAACCGCTAAAACCGGCCATTCAGAAATAAACCCGCCTTCACGCGAAAATGATGCAGAAATAATACAGAAAGAAAAATGAAAGATTATTTCTGTTGAGTTAAGAAACTACATAAGGCATAGTAACGATTCTCATTCAGGTGCTGTTGCAAGCCAGTTGTCCCGTTGCCCCCCGCGACGCCGGACCAGCCAGCAAGACCGGTTGAGTGCCAAGACAACAACGCCGTAAAGCCGCATTGCGCAGCAGCGTCAGCACTCGCCCCTGGGGCGAATCAGAGGGCCGTCTGGAAAGCGTGGGCCAAGGCGTTGGCTAATAAATCCACACTCCAGACATACCAGATGCTGACCAAAACTCCGCTCGCTATCGCGGTGATGGGTCTCTTTTGCGCGCCCATCGCGACTTCCGCCTTCGCGCAGACGAACACCGCCACACCCGCCGCCGCATCGTCCCCGGTTGCCTCGTCCTCTGCCGCCGCTTCAACGGACAGCGCATCGAGCCAGCCGCAGACGCTGCCTACGGTTCAAGTGACGGGGCATGCGGAAAGCACCGGCTTCCAGACCGACCGCACGAACATCACCGGCGTGTCGACCGACGTGCACGATATTCCGCAGGCGGTCACGGTCGTCAACCAGCAGCTGATGCAGTCGCAAGGCGTCACGTCGTTCTCGGACGCGCTGCGCAACGTGCCGGGCGTCACGATCGGCGCGGCCGAAGGCGGCGTGATCGGCAACAACATCAATCTGCGCGGCTTCACCGCCAACAACGACATCTATCTCGACGGCTTTCGCGACCGCGGCCAGTACTATCGCGACACCTTCGACCTGGAATCGATCGACGTCCTGTACGGCCCCTCCTCGCTCTACTTCGGCCGCGGCTCCACGGGCGGCGTCATCAATCAGGTGACGAAGCAGGCCAACCTGACAAAATCGGCCTCGGTCTCGACGACGATCGGCACCGACGACCACTATCGCACCTCGGTCGACTTCAACCAGCCGCTCACCGATACATCCGCGTTCCGCATCAACGCGTTCGGCCAGTCGCTGCACGGCTCGCGCGACGTGATGTCGAGCAAGGACTACGGCATCGCGCCGACCGTGAGCTTCGGGATCGGCACGCCGAACGAGTTCACGCTGTCCGCGCTGATCCAGCACAACCGGGACATGGCCGACTACGGCGTGCAGTCGGTCAACGGCGCGCCCGCGCCGGTCGGCCGCTCGACCTTCTACGGCTTCACCGACGACCGGACCCTGCAGGACAATCAGACCGTGACGGGCCGCTACATCCATCGGTTCGAAAACGGCTTCGTGCTGCGCAATCAGGCGCAGCTCAGCCATACCGACACCGACGCCCGCGAAACGAGCCTGAAAC
This sequence comes from Paraburkholderia sp. Ac-20342, assembly GCF_017104985.1. NCBI lineage: Bacteria > Pseudomonadati > Pseudomonadota > Betaproteobacteria > Burkholderiales > Burkholderiaceae > Paraburkholderia > Paraburkholderia sp. Ac-20342. The sequence goes on from NZ_JAAGPQ010000015.1 coordinate 80,191, forward strand.
GGGGTCTATTTACCGGCCCGTTCGCCAACTCGCCGGCACTCGGGGCGGGCAACTTCACCGACCTGCCACTCTCGTCGCTTTACGTCGGCCTCGTGAGCCGCGACCGCGTCATCGACAATCATTCGATCTACAACTCGACCGATATCGAAGGCACGCTCGGCAGCGGATGGATCAAGCACAAGGTCGTCGCAGGCATCGATCTCGGCCACGAGACCTACACCAATCAGGGTTATCGCGTGACCGGCCCCGGCATGCCGAAGGGCAGCGGCACGATCGCGATCGTGCCGCTGCTCGACCCGCCCTACAATCCTCGCCCGGCCGGCTCCGTGCAGACGCTCGACAACCTCGCGGAGTCGTCGGCGAATTCGTTCGGCGCCTACGTGAACGACACGATCTCGCTCGGCGAGCACTGGAAGGTGGTCGGCGGCGTGCGCTGGGACCGCTTCCAGGCCAGCATCGCCAACACGACGACGGCGCCGGCCTACGCCAGCCAGACGAACTACTTCACCAGCGTGCGCACGGGCCTTATCTATCAGCCCACCGACTGGCAGTCGTACTACTTCTCGTACGGCACGTCGTTCGACCCGTCGCTCGAAGCGCTCACGCTGACCTCGGGCACGCAGAACCTCGCGCCCGAACACAGCAAGTCGTACGAGATCGGCAGCAAGTGGGATCTGCTCGACGGCAATCTGTCGATTTCGCAATCGCTGTTCCAGATCGAGCAGAGCAACACCCGCACGCAGAACGGCGACGGCACCTATACGCTCGACGGCGACACGCGCGTACGCGGCTACCAGATCGGCGCGACCGGCCGCCTCGGCAGCAAGTGGCAGATCTACGGCGGCTATACCTATCTCGACAGCGAGATCGTCAAGGCGCTCGACGGCACACAGGGCAATACGCTGCCGAACACGCCGCGCCACATGGCGACGCTGTGGGTCACGTACCAGCCGGTCGAGCATTGGGAAATCGGCGGCGGGCCGATCTACATGTCGTCGCGCTACCCGGCCACCGACAACGTCGTGAAGGTGCCGAGCTACGTTCGGGTCGACGCGATGGCGGCTTATCATACGAAGCGGTATGACGTTCAGCTCAACCTGCTGAACCTCACCAACAAGCTCTATTACGACCAGCTGATCGCGTCCGACGGCGGACGCTCGGTGCCCGGCATCGGGCGCACGCTGCTGGCTACCTTCAACTACCGGTTCTATTAAGGCCGGAACGCATCCGGCCGGATGCGCGCGCCGCTGCCGCGCCGCTTGGCCGGATCAAAGGAATCATCATGCTCATCCGGATTCCCAGCCTGCTCGACGCCGACACCGTGCGCTACATCCGCGGCGCGCTCGAAGCGCCCGACAGCCCGTGGGTCGACGGCCGCGCGACGGCCGGCTATCACGGCGCGGAGGTCAAGCAGAACCAGCAGCTCGACGAAGAAGCGCCCATCACGCGCGAACTCGCCGACCGCGTGCTCGCGGCGACCGAGCGCCATCCGTTCTTCATCAGCGCGGCGCTGCCGAATCGCGCGTACGTGCCGCATTTCAACCGCTACTCGGGCGGCATGACCTTCGGCTCGCACATCGACGGCGCGGTGCGCGTGCTGCGCTCGGGCCTCAAGGTCCGCACCGACGTGTCGATCACGGTGTTCCTGTCCGAGCCGCACGAGTATGACGGCGGCGAACTGCGAATCGAGGACACCTACGGCGCGCACGAAGTCAAGCTGCCGGCCGGCGACGCGATCCTCTATCCGGCGACGAGCATGCATCACGTCGTGCCGGTCACGCGCGGCGTGCGGCTCGCGAGCTTCTTCTGGGTCCAGAGCCTCGTGCGCGACGATAACCAGCGCGCGCTGCTGTTCGAACTCGACAACACGATCCAGCGGCTCAACGCGACGAACGCCGATAACGCGTCGCGCCGCTCGCTCGTCGGCATCTATCACAATCTGCTGCGGGTCTGGAGCGAGACCTGAGTCGGCCCTAAGTCGACCCTAAGCCGGTCATGAGCCGGCGGCATGCATCGGACCCGCCGACCGGACTACCCGGCCAGTTCCCGATGCAAGGCCGTAAACTCCTGGGTGAGCTTATGACGCGGATCGTAGTGAATCATCGGCCGCGCATACTGATGGGACTCGCGAATCTTCACCGACGCCGACAAGCGCGAGTCCAGCACCGGCAGCCCCTCGCTGACGAGTTCCTCGACGAGCTTCACCGGCAGGCTCGCGCGCGGCTGGAACTGGTTGATCACGATTCCCTCGACTTCGAGCGCGGCATTGTGGTCCTGCTGAATCTCCTTGACGTTGTCGAGCAGCGCGTAGAGCGCGCGGCGCGAAAAATCATCGCAGTCGAACGGAATCAGGCAACGCTCGACCGCGATCAGCGCGGAACGCGTGTAGAAATTCAGCGCCGGCGGCGTGTCGATATAAATCTCGTCGTACGCATCGAGTTCGTTCAGTGCGTCGCGCAGCTTGTAGATCTTGTAGCGCGATTCGAGCTTGCCGTGCAGCGCATCGAGATCGGCATGCGCGGGCATCACGTCGAGATTCTCGAACGGCGTCGGGTGGACGAACGTCGAGGCGGGCGTCGGCCGGAAGCTGAAATTCAGGGCCGTTTCGAAGAAATCGGCGACGCCGGGCTTGAGATCCCGCGCCTGTTCGCCGAGCAGATACTGGCTCGAATTGGCCTGCGGATCGAGATCGATCACGAGCGTCCGCTGGCCTTCGTTGGCGCTAATGGCGGCCAGGTTGCAGACGATCGTCGATTTGCCGACCCCACCCTTCTGATTGAATATCACACGCCGCATAAACCCCTGTCCCTTTTGACGAATGCGCAAAGCGCACAGCTTACTCCAGTGGCGTGACAGCGCGAACAGATGGATATGAAAGAAAAGCCCTTGCGTCTGCCCCGGTGGCCACGCCGAGCCTGGCGCCAACGGGCGGCGCTCTTTCCCCGGAGTCGATACGTTCGCCGTTGTGCCGATTGAGCCCTGGGTGCGCCCCGAATGAGCCTCGATTGAGCCCCGATTGAGCCTTGGGTTGAGCCCTGCCTGAAGGTCTTCAAGGTCCATCGATAGATGCCGCATCCGGGTCGGCCAGCACCTGCTCCTGCTCCTGCTCCGGAAGCGGGAACGCCTCGATGAAATCCTCCGCCGCCATCGGCTTGCCGAGCAGGAAGCCCTGCAGGGCATCGCAGCCGAGCCCGGCCAGAAACGCCTGTTGCTCGACGGTTTCCACGCCCTCCGCGACGATCTTCAGATTGAGCGTTTGCCCCAGCGCGATGATCGCCGAGACGATCGCGGCATCTTCCGTGTCATGCGTGAGATCGCGGACAAAGCCGCGGTCGATCTTGAGTTCGGCCGCGGGCAGGCGCTTCAGATACAGCAGGCTGGAATAGCCCGTGCCGAAATCGTCGATCGAAATCCGCACGCCCATCTTCCTCAATTGCATGAGGATCTCAAGACCCGTCTCCACATCGGACATCGCGGTCGATTCGGTAATTTCCAGCGTCAGGCAGCCGGGATCGAGCGCGTGGCGTGCGAGGGTATTGCGTACCGTCTCGAACAGCCCCGCGTGCCGGAACTGCAAGGCCGAGAGATTGACCGCGATCGACCAGTCCGTTCGACCCAGCCTGTGCCATTCGCTCAGTTGCCGGCAGGCTTCATCGAGAACCCAATCGCCGATTTGCACGATCAGCCCGGTTTTTTCGGCGACGGGAACGAACTGGCCCGGCGCAATCAACCCGCGCGTCGGGTGCATCCAGCGCACCAGCGTCTCGGCGCCGGTCACCTCGCCGCTCGCCGCATCGAATTTGGGCTGATAGTGGAGAATCAGCTCGCCTCGCGTGAGCGCCAGACGCAGGTCCTGCACGAGCTGCATCTGCGCCTCGACGTTGACGTTCATCGAGGCTTCGAAAAAGCAGTAGCGATTGCGCCCCAAGCCCTTCGCGTGATACATCGCCGCATCCGCGTTGCTCAGGAGATCGTCCTGATGCTCGCCGTCGTCGGGATAGATGGCGATGCCGATACTGGTCGAGACCCTCAGTTCCTGGCCCTCGACCTCGAACGGTTCTTCGACCGCCCTGACGAGTTTTTCCGCAATGCTGGCCGCATCCGCGTGATCGCCGATGCCGGCCAGCAGCACGAACTCGTCGCCGCCGACACGCGCCGCCGTATCCTGCACGCGGATGTTGTCGCGAATGCGCTGCGCAAACGCGACGAGCAGCAGGTCGCCCACGTGATGGCCGAACGCGTCGTTGACCGGCTTGAAGCTGTCGAGGTCCATGAACAGCAGAGCAAAGCGGCGCTGGTCCCGGCCCGCCTGCTGAATCGCCTGTTCGAGGCGGTCGTGCAGCAGCACGCGATTCGGCAGCTTGGTCAGCGTATCGTGGAGCGCGAGATAAGTCAGTTCCTCGTTCGCTTCCGCCAGCGAGGTCGCCAGCACGGCGGTCTCGGCTTCCAACCGCAGGTCGAGCACCAGAATGATCAGCGTGATCGCGAGAATCGCCAACGTCGCGACGATGATGACGACGGCCAGCCAGCCCTTGTTCATGCCGCCGTGCGCCGCGCCGCACAGGCTGCCGAGCGGGAACCGCGCGGCGGCCATGCCCGTGAAGTGCATGCCGACGATCGCGCCGCCCATGAGCAGCGCGGCGCCGGCCCGCAAATACCGGATTCTCGGGGTCTGGCGGCGCAGGTGAAAGGCAATCCAGAGCGCCACCGCGGACGCGAGCACCGCAATGACGAGGGATAGCGCGAACAGCAGCGGGTCGTACTCGATACCCGGCGACATGCGCATCGCCGCCATGCCCGTATAGTGCATGCCGGCGATGGCGATCCCGAGCAACAACGCGCCCACGCCCAGATGCAGGCGCGGCAGCGATGCATGGGAGACCAGTCGCAGCGCGAACGCCGACGCGGCGATGGCGATCAATAGCGACAAAACGGTGATCGCCGGATCGTAGCCGAGGGGAATCGGCAGGCTGAACGCCAGCATGCCGATGAAATGCATGGACCAGATGCCGACGCCCATGGCGCAGGCGCCGCCTGCCAGCCACCAGCGCGCGGCCCGGCCCCTGGCCGTTGCGATGCGCCGCGTCAGGTCGAGCGCCGTAAACGATGCGAGGCTCGCCACCAGCAACGAGCAAACGACGAGTAGCGGGTCGTAGGTGCCGGCTAACATCAACGGCTGACCTCTTCTTCTCCATGCTTTTTCCGCGCTGAATCTGCGTTGAGTTCGCGCCGGGGTTTGCCTTGACGGTTGCCCTGGAGCCCGACGCGAATACGCCGTGCTTGCGTCTCGTGGGTCTCGTGCGTCGAGCCTGTTCCGGCCGCCCGCGGTAACGCACCGGCCCGAGGTACGGCCATGTCCGGGGTTTCGCCTCTCAAACGCTGCTGCTCAGCCATTCATGTCATCCCCATTACGTGGTCCAGATGGGCCGCCGATTGTGCGGACAACGCGCTTCGGCGCCGCCGTTCGACGACGATCCCCGCTCAGGCTGCCAAAGCCGCCCCCGACAGTATCGAGGCGAAGGGGATTATCCGTCGTTCCGTGGATTGAATGGTTATTTTCGCTTTTTTGTATGGCTGGCTGATTAACAACCCGGATTACAGACGGTGAACAGATCAACCGTCGCTCGCAACGCCACGTTTGTTTCGCGCGTTGGCATTGGCGTTGGCGTGCCGGAAATTCCAGGCGGAGAATTCAGGCGAAGGAAACCCTCTGATTAGCAGGATAGGTTCGGCAAACCGTTTCGGATAGCATCCGTTCCTGCATACAGGCTAACCGCATCGCGGGCGATGCGGGAAACCCGACCGGTAAGCCACAAAAAACGGCATCGCTAGAGACCTGAGAGAACCCGACAGGAGCCCAGAAAACGCGTGTAAAAGCGGCGGGCTCTGCGCGGCGAATGCCGCTTGACAAGGCTGACTCGCGGATATTGCGGGTAGGGCTTGCCGGCGGCTACTTTTTCCGCGCGAGGAGAACCGCCCTTACCTTTCGTGCGCCTGTGCGATGCTGCTCGAGAGATGCTTGAGCCATAAGCTCATCAAGCCCGCCCGGCCCCGCACGCCGTATTTGCGAAAGATTCCGGTGATATAGGAATGCGTGGTCGAGGCAGCAAGGCCCAGCCGCTCGGCGATCTGTTTCTCCGACGCCTCGGTCAGCAGCAGGTCGAGCACCTTGCGTTCATGCGGCGCAAGAAGCGACAACAGCGCCAGGGGGGAAGCGTCCCGGCGACGCAGCTCGGTCACGTCGCGAGCTACCCCGACGCGCAGGCGCTCGTGCTCCAGCCAGCGCGCCGACCACGTGACGTAGACATCGCGTCCGTCCTTGTGTCGATAACGGTTTTCAAAACCGACCCGCTTGCGGCCGGCCAGCACCTCGCGCGCCTCTCTGAGCGTGGCGTCCTGATCGGCTGGCACCACGAAGTCGATGATGAACTGATCGACGAAATCGCCCGGTACGTAGCCAAATATATCCTCGCACGCCGGACTGACATGCAGGATGCGCCCCCGCTCGTTCACGAGGAAAATCGCGTCAGGCGAACCCGCTGCAGAAGTGGTGACGAGGTCGTCGAAGAGTTCGCTTTTCATAGCCGTGTACAGACTTCCCTTGCATCGCGCTTGTGGAATCACCTCGCTGGTGCGTGGTTGATAAAAACCGACTAGGCTGGCGCCACAGCGTAACGCGATACAAATACACGGTCAATTCGACTTGCCGGATAGGCGGAATCACCATACCACTGCGGTAAAAATGTCTGACGATTGAATTTCATCATCTTGACAAATACCCGCTTGCCCCCCGGACGATGCCGCCATACCGGTCGTCAGGTGGCACGCCGCCACGGCAAGGCCGGCTGAGCCGTTACATCGCCTGGTGCAGAACGCCTTGCACCACGCCGGCTGCGACGCAGAAGACAACGACCGCGAGCGGCGGCACTTTCCATCGAGTCAGAAGACAGAACCCGATGCATGCCGTGGCGAAATCGGCCTGGGTGCGAACCGCGCTCGTCCATACCGGTAAGTAAAGTGCGGCGGCCAGCAGACCGACGACGGCGGCATTGACACCCGCGAGCGCTGCCGACATTGCCGGACGGGCACGCAGCGCCTGCCACCACGGCAACGCCGCAAGGACCAGCAGCAGGCCCGGCAGAAAGATACCCAAAGTCGCCAGCAGCGCGCCGCTCCAGTGCCTGGGCGGCGCGGCCATCATCCAGCCAAGGAAGGCCGCAAAGGTGAATAGCGGACCCGGCACAGCCTGGGCCGCACCATATCCGGCAAGAAAGTCGCCCGGCGCGATCCACCCTGTCGAAACCGTCTCATGCTGCAGCAGCGGAAGCACCACGTGTCCACCGCCGAAGACCAGCGCGCCCGAGCGGTAGAACGCCTCGAATACGCGTACGCCCTGCGCGGCTCCGGGCACATTCAGCATCGGCAGTCCGAACAGCAGGACACCAAACGCGATCAACGCGGCAAGACCCGCCCTTCGAGATACATGGAATTCGCCCGGGTGCCGCGTCATGTTACGCGCCGCTTGCACGTCCCCGGTTCGGCACAGTGCAAGGCCAAGCAAGGCACCCATGCCGATTACCGCGAGTTGCGCGTAAGCGGTGGACAGAAGGCTCAGCAGCACCACGCTGGCCAGCGCGATCGCCGCGCGACGCAGATCGGGACACAGGCGCCGCGCCATATCCCAGACGGCCTGGGCCACCACGGCAACCGCCACCAGTTTCAGGCCGTGAATCACCCCCGTGCCGACCCGGCCGCCCAGATTCGGCGCGATGGTCGCAAAGGCCAGCATCGCGAACACCGACGGCAGCGTGAAGCCGCACCAGGCGGCGAGACCGCCGGCCCACCCGGCCCGCAGCAGCCCGATCGAAAAGCCCGCCTGACTGCTCGCCGGTCCAGGCAGAAACTGGCAAAGCCCCACCAGATCGGTGAAAGTCTCGTCGTCCAGCCAGCGGCGTCGCTCGACGAACTCGCGGCGAAAGTAGCCGATGTGGGCAATCGGGCCACCGAAGCTCGTCAGCCCAAGCTTCAGAAAGACCGTGAAAACTTCAAAGGCGCGGCCCAGCCGGGTGGCGCGCGACGGCGACATTTCAGCGTCCATGGCGGTGCGGGTTCGAGCGATCTCGGTGCGAGGCATGAGTGGGTGAGAGAGTCATCGTCGCCATGACCTGCTCCATGGGTATGCGGGCGAAAAAAACGCAGCGCGGAAAGGTGTGCGCGCTTCAACCACGGTAGCGAAGCGCATCGGCGATCACGGCAAACGCCGGCGATGTTTGCCGTCGACTCGCATAGTAAAGATGATAGCCGGGCAGCGTCGGACACCATGCGTCGAGCACGCTCGCGAGCCGCCCCTCGGCCAGATACGGAGCAGCCAGATCATGGGGCACGTAGGCAAGTCCGTATCCTTCCAGCGCGGCGTCAAGCATTTGCGGTGTCGTATTGAAGATGAATTGACCACTGACGTTCACGTGCAATGCTTCGCGCTTCCTTGCGAATTCCCAGGCGTACAATCCGCCGCGCGTCGGAAGACGAAGATTGATGCAGTGATGAGCCGCCAGATCATGCGGTGTGACCGGCGGCCGATTCGACATCAGATAGTCAGGTGAACCAACGACTGCCATTTTGAAGTCGGGACCGATACGTAGGGCAATCATGTCCTGTGCGATCAGATCGCCGCTCCGCACACCCGCGTCGAACCGCTCCGCCACGATATCGACCATCGCGTAGTTGATGTTGATTTCCACCGAGATGTCGGGATAGCTGCGCAACACCTCCTTCAACCTGGGCCAGAGAATGGTATCGGCCGCGTGATCGTGAGCCGAAATGCGGATCAACCCTGCCGGCTTTCCCCGCAGCGCGCTCAGCGACATCAGTTCCGCCTCGATCCCCTCGTAGTAGGGTCCGACGTTCGACAACAAGCGCTCACCTGCTTCGGTGGGCGAAACGCCCCGGGTGGTCCGGGTCAGCAATCGCAAGCCTATTTTCTCTTCCAGACCGCGCATCGAATGACTCAGCGCGGATTGCGATACGCCGAGTTGAGCCGCCGCGCGAGTGAAACTGCGCTCGCGCGCGACGACAAAAAACGCCCGCAGGACATTCAGATCAACGTTCGTCATGATGAATTTGGCTCATATCCGTTTGCCAAGTCTAGCAGCTACCGGATGAATCACACGATCAGTACAGTGCCTCCATCAGCCACGTAGCGCATCCGGCTGGCATGAGCAAACCTCGAAACGGGAAGCGAAAAATGGAAATCGAAGTCAAGCGTTGCGGGAGCGTTCCTTCCGCCAGGGGCCCGGCCGACTGGTTCACGGGCAGCGTTCGCATGGACATGCTGTTTCCACCCCACGAGCCGGCTCGTGCCTCCGGTGGCAGCGTGACATTCGAACCGGGTGCGCGTACCGCGTGGCATGAGCACCCGCTCGGTCAGACGCTGATCGTCACTGCGGGCTGCGGCTTTGTGCAGCGTTGGGGTGGTTCGCTCGAAACGATACGTCCGGGCGACGTGGTCTGGATTCCCGCGGGCGTCAAGCATTGGCACGGGGCTTGTGCCGATACGTCGATGACGCATATCGCCATCCAGGAAGCGCTCGACGGCAAGGTCGTCGACTGGCTCGAACAGGTCAGCGACGATCAGTATCCCGGCTCCGCCGGTTCACGCTAACGGGAGCCAACGATGCCGCACGTCATCGTCAAGTTATGGCCGGGCAAATCGGAGCAGGAGAAGCAGCAGCTATCCGATGAAATCACGAAGGCCGTGACCCGCATCCTTGGGTATGGAAAGGAGTCCGTTTCCGTGGGTATCGAGGTGGTGCAGCCCTCGGCCTGGGTCAGGGACGTCTATCATCCTGACATTCGCGATAAGTGGGACACGCTTTACCAACAGCCGGGGTATGACCCGTCGAGTTTATAGCTCGGGGAGGATCTAGGCAGGTCTGCATTGCGTCGTCTTTGTCATGCTTATGCCTGCTCATGCCGAGCCGATTATCCAGAGTGCCTGACACTCTCCAGATCGGCTCGGGGCGTCACGTGCTTCGCTGCCGGTATTCCGGTGTGCGCAACATCCGCAAGATAGTCCTGATGCCATGCCGCGATGACGGCGCGTGCGTGAGCGAGCGTCGTGACATCGTGCCGATTGGCGGCGTGCGCGGCCAGCCGCTGAGTCGTCCTGGCCGTATCTACGCCGACCGCGGTTACGATCATGCTCTGCTGCTCTGGCATTCAAGCGCTAGAATCGGTGGCGGATACCGATTCGCGCACCAGTCTGGACATCGGATCCAGAGGGCGACCCGAGTGCGGCCTGAACCTGCGCGCCAAACGCATGATCGTGCGCCAATGCCGCGATAACGTAGACGTCTGTGCTCTTCGACAAGCTGTAGTCCGAGACGAGTGTCAGTTGATTTGCGCTTCCCAGTCCATTGTTGCGCTTCTGAAACTGAGCGCCGCCGCCGAGCATAAGTGCTGGCGTCAGTCGATAGGTCATACCCGCTTCGGCAGTCGTTGCCCGGGCCTGATCGCCGCCAGTCAAACGAACATCGGTCAACATCGCAAACATCTTCGCCGCGCCGATCTCGTACGATGCGCCACCCGCAAACTCACGTGAGTTGCCGCCTGTTTTGACATCGTGTTGACCGAAATAGGCAAGTGATGCACTGAATGAGCCTTGCCGATAGTTGACGATATAAGCCTGGGAACTGCTTGCGGCAATCGACCCTGGCGTATTGCCGAATCCGAACATTGCGCCCGCAGAGAAACCGGCGACAACCGGAGACATGTATTTGACAGCGTTGTTCACTTGATCGCCCCATACGCGATTGTCCAAGCTGTAGCCGCCAGCCGCGTAAGCGGGAAGACTCCACGCTAGCAGACCGGCTGGAGTATTCGCACCGATCGCATACGCAAACATTTGATCACCGATGAAGTCGAATTGACGACCCAGCGTCAACGTACCCCATGGTCCTGCGCCACCGACATAGGCTTGTCTTCCGAATTCCAGACCGCCCTGTCCCAACGCACCGTTTGAAAGCTGAAAGCCATTCTCGAGCACAAAAATGATTTTTTCCTGGTCGCCTAAATCCTCTGCTCCCCGTAGGCCCCAGCGGTCGCCTTGCGCCGAGCCAGACGTGAACTGCAGATCCGCACCATGCGTCTTGCCACTCTCGACGTTATTGGTATAGGTGATGCCAGCATCCATCAGGCCATACAACGTAACGGATGACTGCCCATAAGATGAGGCAACCCATAGCATCGAGCACAATGCCAAGAGTACATTTTTCAATTTTATCTCCTGATTTATATATATTTTATTCAATCAATGAATGCGCCTACCCGCTTGATATTTAATATCATCAAGCCGCTTGCTTCATCTAATTGAGAGGAACGAACGACTAATTCACCACTACTCTGGGCTCACGGCCGCAGGATCTTCAGATCTTTTGAACAGTATTGCAATTGCTGAAATGAGACCCAGAACCGAGACAATAGAGACAAACAATCCAGGCGCTGCACTATTCCCTGTGATTCTGGTCAATAACGAAGTCAGAAGTGGCGTAAATCCTCCTAGCAGCGCCGCTGCAATGTTGTAGGAGATAGCCAGGCCACTAAATCTCAGTCTGGTGGGAAACAACTCGGACGCGAGTACCCCGAAGGTGCCAGAGATCAACGAGCAGGCGGTCGCAGCCAGACAGAACGCGACATACGGATCTATCGCTTTAGAAGCGATTGACGTATAGAGCGGATAGCTACCCAGAGCAATCAACGCCGCGCCTGCAATATAAATCGTCGTCTTTCGGATGATATCGCTTAGATATCCTACCAGGACAATCGCGACAGACATGATGGCAACGGAGAACATCACAAGCGAGCTTGCGGCTTGTGCAGAATAGGACGCCACCTGAGTCAGATAGGGAACCATAGCCACGTTGAGCACTGCGATGAGTGCCTGATTCAGGCCTACGATACCGATTCCCATCAGAATCTGCGGAAGGTGTGCCTGAACGACTTCGAGCGCAGGTACCTTGGCCCGCTTTTTCTCCTTAACGGACAGAAAAAGCTCCGTCTCGCGCAAGCTCCTCCTCATCAATGCGCCAATGGCGCCGAGCACGCCACCGATCAGGAACGCTATTCTCCAGCCTATCGACAACATATCGGGCTCGGTCAACGTCGCATGGAGCACAATGCTGACGATCGCGGCAACCAGACTTCCTGTATTCACGCATGCGAACATGAGGCCGCACGCGAGCCCACTTTTCCCTGGCGCAGTCTCAACGACGTAAGCGATGGCACCGGGTAGCTCCCCCCCAATACATGCACCTTGCAGAAAACGCAGGACCACGAATGCGGCACTCGCCGATGCCCCAACAATTGCATAGGTGGGCATAAAAGCCATTCCGGCGGTAGTGACCGTCATCGTCACCAGCGAAAGCTGAAACGCCGAGCGACGACCGAACTTGTCTCCGATATGGCTCAGGACCAACCCGCCCAGCGGTCGAGCCATGTAACCCACAGCAAATGTGGCGAAGGTTGCAATCATTGAGACGACGACGCTGCCGGAAGGAAAGAAAGACCTGGCGATATACGGCGCAAAAATGCCGTACACGATGAAGTCATAGAACTCCAGTCCTCCGCCGACGCTAGCGATGAAGATTGTGCGCCATTCGACGGACTTTCCCGACGTGTGCTGTGAGCTGCTCGAAATATCTGGCATATTTGCCGCGTTGCCCAGATTCATGGTGTCCCTCCTCTTCATTGCCTGTCACTCGGTACGTCTCTGCGATTCAGTCGGGACAAATCTGATTCATCCTTGCGCAAGCGGACAGAACGGCTTCCCGTCGATTAGCCTTGCGCTGGGTGCTTGCGACTTCAAGCCGCTCGACTACGTCCACGGGTGCGGTTTCTGGTGTGCCGGCGTCAAACGGCGGCTCCGGGTCGTATTCCAGGAGCAGTTGAATGCCCTCCGCCACCTGTTTGCCCGCGAGCTCGCCCACGACCTTTAATGCCATGTCGATGCCGGCTGTGACGCCTCCGGAAGTAAACATTCGTCCGTCTATCGTCATGCGGTTGCGACTAGGCGTCGCACCGAAATGGGTCAGCAGATCCACCGCCTGCCAATGACAACTCGCCCGGCGTCCGTTGAGACATCCTGCTGCGCCAAGAAGCAGGGAGCCCGTACAGATTCCAAAAACATATTGAGCATGCTTCGCCTGGTTCCGGACAAATTCCACGACGACAGGGTTCAGCATGGCGTCGTCAACGCCCGGCCCTCCCGGCACGACAAGCAAGTCGTACAGGGGCGCGTCGGAAAACCGGACGGTCGGTACGAGTCGAAATCCACGGCCGCACGGCACAGGATCCGTGGTTTCGCTAACGAGATCGACCGACCAACCCGCAACGGCGCTCAAAACCTCGAGAGGCCCCGTCAAATCCAACTGGGTAATGCCTGGGAACATCACCATTCCCACACGAAAGCCCGCGTTCGTCATACCATCATTCCTTGCCGTTAAATGTGTTGAAACGATTCTAGGAGGAGGAGAGTGGCAAAAAACTCAAATCGCCCCCCTTTCCTGCCAAACGAGCCACGCCTTGTGGCTTTTGTCGTGTACGACGAGTACCAGCCACTGGACATCGCAGGGCCTATGCAGGTCTTCGCCCTGGCAAACCGGGAAATGTCCTCGCCCGCCTACACGCTCATAACGGTTTCAGAGGTGCCTGGCAGGGTTCGCGCCAGCGCCGGACCTGATATCGTCGTCGACGCGGATCTAAAAACATTGGATCAGGCAGACACGATCGTCGTCCCTGGCGGCACCGGTGTGGAAAGAGCTTGTGCAAGTCGCACACTCACGAGTTCGATCTCAGGTAGCCAGGCAACGGCGCGACGGCTTTGCTCCGTATGTACGGGGGCATTCCTGCTGGCGGCCGCGGGTGTTCTTGACGACAGACGGGCAACGACGCACTGGGAGAAATGCGACGCACTGCGCTCCAGGTATCCGAAGATCCGTGTGGAGGAGTCGCCGATCTTCGTGAACGACGGCAACGTCTGGACATCGGCGGGTGTAACCGCCGGTATCGACATGGCCCTTGCGTTGGTGGAAGAGGACCATGGTTACCGCGTGGCGGCATCTGTGGCCAAGAAGCTCGTTGTTTATTTGCGGCGCCCCGGCGGACAGGCCCAATTCAGCGAGACACTTGTCATGCAGGAAAAGGCCGGAGCAGCTGAATTTTCCCCCCTGATGGCCAAGGTATCGGCCGCGCTTCACAAAACGTGGAGTGTCGAGGAACTTGCCTCAGCGGCCGGTCAGACATCGAGAACGTTCCAGCGACGCTTCAGGCTGGCTATGGGGTGCTCACCTTTCGTCGCTGTCCAGGAACTGCGGCTATCGAGAGCTCGAATCATGTTGGAGACAACCACAAGCGGAACTGCGATTATCGCGGACCGCTGCGGCTTCGCCTCGGAGGAGCAAATGCGCAGAGCCTTTCAACGCAAGTTCGGCCTGCCACCCTCCGCGTTCCGCAGCTTTTTCGGAAAGCATGGCTGAATTGCGTCATCGGGAAGGTCGACGGTTCTCCTCAAGAGGTGATACAAAACTTTTCCCCGCCTCGGTATTGCTCTACGCGGCAGTCCCGCGAAGCGTACTGAGGGCGAGAAAAATCAGTCTATTTCAGCCTCACCATGGCTTGGCCAACGGCGCTTCGAAACTGAGCGGGTACCATGCCACGCCAAAGATCGGTGTCGACATAAAAGGCGTCACGGATCTGCTTCTTGACGGCGACGAAGTCCATCTCGCTGGTTGGGTAAAGATGGAGTCGATGGTCACCTCGCAAAGCATCGACAAACTCTTCGAGGGCGACGGTACCGAACTCGAGTGCGATCACGGTCGTCTCCGTATGGAGGCACGCTTCGTATACGAGTCCCGAAATTGTCCCCGTGACGACGGCGGACACAGAGTCGCCGGCAAACGGTGCAGCGACATCGATGCCCCACCAAGATCTGGCGCGTGCCAACTCTATTGGGTCGGGCCGGCCTACAGACAGTTTCTCGCCATGACCTGACGGTCCCCGCCGACAATTCACGGCACAGGATCAGTTCAATCCGCTCGCGCTGCGCGAAGGCAATAAACGCAACGGATTCCCGACATCGCCATGCTCGTTTTTCAGCTCTGTCTGTGCCAGGCGGCGATCTTCCGTTGGCGGCAAGCCAAAAAAATCCTTATAGCTTTGACTGAAATGGGCCAGAGAATGAAATCCGCTCGCAATCGATATATCTGAAATATTCATATTTGATTGAACAATCCGCTCTCGCGCGCGGCGTAGCCTGATGGCAATATAGCATCTTTTAATCCCGCCTCCTGAATTTCTCCCAAAAATGCGCTGTAGCTGTCTGGTTGAAATTCCGATCCGTCGCGATAGCTCCTCACATGAAAGTGGTTCTTCTACGTTATTTTCCATTATTTCAATGGCAGATCGCAGAATATCCTGGTGAAAACCGTATCCATCGATTTTCGGAGTCGGCTTCAAAGATTCCCCGCCTCTTATCGACTCAATAACGAGAAATTCCAATATATTTTTCTTTAAATCACTTCCAATTTCCCCATCAATTAAATGCAACATCATGTCCAAAGACGCGGTGCCACCGATACACGTAATTCTGTCCCGATCAACGACAAAAATCCGTTTCTCAAATTTCACTCTATGAAACATCTCCTTCTGCATTGTTAGATACTCCCAATGAATCGTGCACGAGTACCCATCAAGGAGCCCCGCTTTAGCCAGAACGAATGAACCTGTGCACATCCCTCCAAGGAGAACTCCTGAGGCTGCAAATTTCCTCACGAGTGACAGACACGAAGCAAGTCTTAACCGATGTACATCGTTTCCAGCACATATAAACAAGATATCCGGTAATGGAGCATCTTGAATCACCTTTGTTTGAAATGAAATTCCATTGCTTGATTCAATTGCTCCGCCGCCTTCTGAATAGAGTGTCCACTTGAA
Source organism: Paraburkholderia sp. Ac-20342 (assembly GCF_017104985.1). Taxonomy (NCBI): domain Bacteria; kingdom Pseudomonadati; phylum Pseudomonadota; class Betaproteobacteria; order Burkholderiales; family Burkholderiaceae; genus Paraburkholderia; species Paraburkholderia sp. Ac-20342. Next base: position 96,178 of record NZ_JAAGPQ010000015.1, read on the forward strand.
CAGATCCTTCCGTCCGAGCTGATTTGCCAATCGCAATACTTCTATCGCATTTACGAGCGGATTCATCGTAAAATTCGGGATCAGTAAAAATGAGAAATTCCTCACTCCACTAATCATTTTTTTGAATTTATCATGCGATTTCATTGGGCCACAAATTTCTTCCATTTTCCGCCCCTCGGAGAACGGTCGCCCGGTTAAATTCAACGCGATTTAGAATGAAAAATTTCAATAAAACAAAAATTTTTTTCATATCAAGGCGATGACATAAGTCCTTTTCATTCTCCGGTTTGGATGCATGGGCCGGTTCGAATCTGTCACACAGTTATTGGTCTTTAGCCGCCGCCAACGAGATGGCTTCAATTTTCAGATGACGTACGGCTAGCGTTGGCCGCGCCGCGGTCCGATTTTCGACGAGTTATGCTGAGCTAGTCTTCCTGTCGACCGCAGCGGGTTTGCTCACATTTGTGGATGAGGGAGATCAGGGTGGAAACTGCTTTGTCGCAGGAGTTCCTGCACCTCGCCTTCGCTCACGATACCTTCGTCAACGAGTACCTTTAACAACGTCTTTCCCGATGCCACTGCTTGACGTACTAGAGATGACGTCCGCGCATATCCTATTTTTTCTTTGACTACAGGTGCTATCGCCATCGAGTCAGCGAGATGTCGCATGCTCAACTCATGATCGGCCTTGAGCGGGCGCACCACGTGGGTATCAAACAGAAATACCGCTCGCTCCACGAGCCTCAGTGCCTTGAATAAACATGTCGCGATCAATGGCTTGTAGTTGTTATTTTCCAATTGTCCACCGGCGCATGCGAGCATCACGCTGTGCTCAGCGCCGGATATCATGAAGGCCGCCTGCGTTAGTCCTATCGCATGCACCGGGTTTATCTTGCCAGGCATCATTGACGACCCGGCTTGATGCGGCGCCAAAGCGAGTTCTGCAATGCCGCCACGCGGTCCCGAACTGAGAAGTAAGATATCGTTGGCAATCTTCGAGAGTGAAAGGGCCACTGTTTTTATCGTGGCAGCGAGTGTGGCGAAACCGTCCATGTTCTGCACGGCGTCGAATAGATCGTCGACCTGCGTGAGTTGCATACCGGCAAGTTCCGATAACTCAGCGGTGACCGCCTCACGATAACCACAATAGCTGCCAAGCCCTGTACCGACCGCCGTCGCTCCCAGACATATTGCGCGCAGAGCCGGCAACTGCGCGACCAGCGCGGAGGCACTGCGCTCAGCTAGCGATGCGTAACCACCGAACGCCTGATCCAACCGCATTGGCAGAGCATCCTGCAAGCAGGTTCGCCCGAGACGTAAGACTCCCCCGAATTCGCTTTGCTTGTCGCGTAGCGATAGCGCAAGCTGCCTGACCACGTTCCCGACAGTCTGAGTCTCCTCGTGTAACGCAAGTTTCATTGCACTAAGAAGTGCATCACTCGTCGATTGGCCAAGATTCACGTGGTCAATGGGATGCAAAAAACGGTATTCGCCAGGTGCATGTCCCATTAACTGCAGAGCCCTATTTGCGATCACCTCGTTGATGTTCATGTTGATGGACGTACCGCAAGCCCCTTCGAGCGGATCGACGATCAGGGCTTCTGTGTGGTGCCCCTGAACGAGTTCCAGACAGGCCGCGCTGATACATTCACCCTGCTCCCGGGTGAGCTTGCCGTGACGCACGTGCACTCGCGCAATCGCGCGCTTCGTTCGCGCCAGCCAACCAACGAGGCGCGGGTACTGGGCCAGAACTTCATCGGAATACTGGAAATTCTGCTTTGCACGTAGTGTATTAATGCCGTAAAGCGCGTCGGCGGGCAATTCGCAATCGCCGAGCGAGTCACTTTCAGTTCGGTACCCTTTCATAGCTCTCTTCATCATGTATGGTTACCCAACCAACGATTCATGCCGCGTCTCGGGTGCCAGGAACGCGCAAGTTACGCCGCCCACCACCAGGACTGCAATGCAAAGAAGCACCGCTGTCGGGCCACCGTACGCTGTAACGATCGTGGGGAGTGCAAATGTGGCAGATGCGGAGCCAAGCCGGCTCGCAGCGACGGCGAAGCCCAGTCCAGTCGCCCGCACGTTCGTCGGAAATAATTCTTGCGGATAGAGAAATACCAGATTATTAGTTCCACTTAGTACACAGGCGAATATGGCAAACAACGCAACGATGAGTGTGTCGGGAAGACTGTTGCCAAGCGACAGTGCGGCAAGCGAAGATGCTGCGAGAAAAAAACCCGTCAAGAGAAACGTTCGCCTGCCGACACGATCCACCAGTAACGTGCCGCCGATTGCTCCGATCAGAAGAAACAGGTTGTATATCAAGCCAGCAATGAACTTGTTTGCGATATGCATTGAATCAAAAACCATGGGCGAAAACGTGCCTAACGAAAAATATGGAATCACAAGGCACATATAGGAGAAACAGGCGACAAAAAGTCGGACTCGCCACTTTTTGGAGAACAGACTTGCGACACCTGCCATCCCGGAGGGTACGGCCGATGGTCCGATCGGACTGAGGATTACGTTGACTCCAATGCGGGTCCGGACGATCGCCTGCGCTTCCGTGAGACGACCTTTGCGCTGAAGCCACAGGGGGGATTCCGGTACACGCACACGAAAGAGGAAAGCCACCGCCGATGGAATTGCACTCGACAACAGCATCAGCCGCCAAACATCCACACCGTGGTCTTTCAATACGTAACCGACGATATACGCACCTGTGTAGCCCAAGGTCCACGCTATAGCGAGCCAACTTAACAGGCGTCCGCGCATACGACGTGGGGAATACTCGATCAACATCGCCTTGCTTACCACATAGTCGAATCCGAGTATTACTCCAAGCAAAAGACGTAGGACTAGTAGTTGTCCGGGATTCGTCACCCAGTACTGTGCTAACGAAATAATCGAAAACAGCGCCATATCGTAGTTGAATACAGCGCGGCGCCCAGCGCGATCGACGAGCGGACCAGCTACCAGGCTGCCCACAAATAGGCCAGCCAAGGACGCCGCTCCCAGAAGCCCCAGCCAGTATGCGTTGAGGTGCAACTGCGGAGCCGCGACGGCCAGTGCAATACCAATAATACCCAGGATGAAACCATCGCTGAATTGACCGCCAGTGCCAGCCAGCGTGACTAGCAAGTGAAACTGCGTTAGTGGTGCATCCTCAAGATTGACCTGTTCACGCGATTCTGCCGTGGGGCCTATCGCAGTCGCGTCGGTGTATGGGATCATGCTGACTGTCTCCTGTCTAATATGTGTTGTCGTCTGACAGCAACCATTCTAGGAGGCAGGGCGGCTCTATATTTCGCAAAAACACTACAATAAAGAATTCTTATAACCGTTATGAAAGCATCCGATAGGCCTCAATCCGAAGCTTCATCGGGACGGCGATTTCGCTGACTCCACCCTGCGTCACCAGTGCTGCAAGGACCAATATGATTCAGCTTTCGGACCGGCCGATTGATCTCTACCAGATCGACATCTTCTTAACGGTCGCGGCGACCGGTAGCATGTCGAGCGCCGCAACTGTGCTCGGGGTTAGCCAACCAGCGGTGTCACACGCGCTGGCACAACTTGAGCAATCACTTGGACTCGTACTGGTGGACCGGTCGCGGCGTCCACTAATGCTAACGTCGGCCGGCTTTTATATCGCGAATAATGCGGGCCCGGTGATTGCCATGGCGCGTCAGTTGAAAGCGCAGGCCATAGAGGCTTCAAAGCATGAAAGTGTCTATGTTCGGATAGGCGTGATTGATTCAGTGGCCAACGCGATCGGACCGGAGTTAATCCGGTGGCTGCTGGAACGGACCAGCGGACTGTCAGTTCAAATCGGTATGGCGGTTGATCAGGAAGATGCGCTTGCGAACCGTGACGTAGACCTCATTATCTCCACCAATCCATTGGTAGATCGAAAAGAATTCAGCCATCACTTTTTGTATCGAGAGAACTTCGTAGCAATCATGTGCCGCGCTAATCGTTGTAGCACACCTGCAACACTGCAATCGCTCGCGGCGTCACAGGCATTCATTCGGTATCGGCATGTTTCCACTCTGGGTATTCGTGTCGAGCGCATCCTGCGGTACAACGCTGTCGACCCTCCAAGAAAACTTGAGGTCGATCATGCCGAGACGCTAACGCTGTTGGTTTCGCAAGGGCTAGGTTGGGCGATTACGACGCCGACCTGTTTGCTTCAAACAGGAGAGCGATTCATTGATGCGATTGACCTGGTTCCAATTGATCGAGGCAACTCAATGCGATCTATTTTTCTTGTAACGCGCAATGGTGAATTTTCAACGCTCGCAGACGGGCTTGCAAATAAGGCCCGAGAGGCCCTAACGAGTTTGCTTGCGAATTTTCCGCGATTACGAACATATGCCCCGGAAGGCTCCATCGAATTCACCGAGTCGTCAATGGAGTAGATCTCAGTGAAGGTCTGGTGCGCCAGATTCAAACCGGATCTCATCGTACTTGGCAAGAAATGCCGTTGGCGGTCAATAAATGTTCCGCCCAACCACTTCCCGACAACGGATCGCCCGCGGCGAAATGGTCCAGATGTACCCGAGAATGATGAACATGAAAAAGACCAGCTCGCCCATCTCTATGGCCTGGCAGTTTAGCGCGCATGCGTGGTTAATGAGCGCGCGCTGTTGCCGCTGCTGCCGCCGACGACCTGCCGATTCGAAAGAATCCGAAGACGAAGGTGCGTCCTGTCTCGGATCGATGACGGGCGGTCGCGCGGCGCCAACTGGTCACTTCGCCTACGCACTCGGTGAGCCGCTCGCTTGCCACAGCTGCGCTCTACCGCCCAGCGACGCTGGCAACAATACGAAGCTCTTTTTGTTTCGGCTAAATTGGCCGCCTACTGGCGAAGACGGGGAGAGTCGAACAACCACAGGTTGCGAAATCAGCCTGTACTATGCGCTGCGCGGAGATAGGCGATTCCTTGCTCATGGCCAACGGCGAGCAATGAGGTCGACTTGCCTTATCCGTGATCGGTAGCGCCGTCGCTAACACGCCTTTGCCCTCTCCGTAATGCAAAAAGAAGGTAAAGATGGTGGGGTAAAAAGTGGGGGTAAAAATTGAGGCAAAGAAAAACGGCTTACAGACAATCGTCTGTAAGCCGTTGATTTTTTGGTCGGGGCGAGAGGATTTGAACCTCCGACCACCTGCACCCCATGCAGGTACGCTACCAGGCTGCGCTACGCCCCGAACAGAAGAAAATTATAACAGACACTTGATTCGATTAGAACTGCCCCGCACGAACAAAGCAAGGAAGAACCGTCCGAACTAGTGGCCTAGCAGATCGATCACGTTCTGCAGTTCCTTGCGCAACTGCTCGACATCGACCACTGCCGTCACCGTAGTTGATGAAGCCACCTGCGCTACCGCCCCCTCGCCCTCGGCAGTCGCCGCGCCCTCTTCATCCTGCGGTGCATGACCGCCATGCGCATCGAGCCGGTTGCGCGCCCCGTTGATCGTGAACCCCTGCTCGTACAGCAACTCGCGGATCCGACGGATCAGCAGCACTTCATGATGCTGGTAATAGCGGCGATTGCCGCGCCGCTTGACCGGCTTCAACTGGGTGAATTCCTGCTCCCAGTAACGCAGCACATGAGGCTTCACGCCACATAGTTCGCTGACCTCACCAATCGTGAAGTAGCGCTTCGCCGGAATCGGAGGCAAGACGACTTTTTCGATCGTCGCGGTCATCTTCGGTCAGCCGTGATGGGTTGCGCGGAAAGCGCGCCAGGCGATCAGCGCGCGAAGCTCGCCTCGGCGCCGTTCTCCACCAGCGCTTTCAGCTTTTGACTTGCATGAAACGTCACAACGCGGCGCGCGGCGATCGGAATCGCCTCGCCCGTCTTCGGGTTTCTGCCGGGACGCTGGGGCTTGTCGCGCAACTGGAAGTTGCCGAACCCGGACAGCTTTACGCTGTCGCCGCTCTCGAGTGCATCGCGAATCACCTCGAAGAACGCTTCGACCATGTCCTTGGCTTCCCGCTTGTTGAGCCCGACATTGTCGAACAGCAACTCGGCAAGTTCCGCCTTGGTCAGTGTCGGCGTTTCAGCGGAAACGGCGGCGGGTGATGTCGGAATATCTCGAATCATGGCGCTACGCTGCGCCGTAAGAAGGGCTTCGAAATCACTCGAGTTCATTTCATTCATATCTATCAAATGGCGCGCCAAACATAAAACAATGGATGCGGAAACAGCCGTGCAATTGTTGCGGGTTATCCGCGCAACCGTGCGCCATATACTCGAGCAAGACGTTCCACCAGAGTTTGAATGGCCAGATCGACCGTTTCATCCTGAAGGGTTCCGCCAGTATCTTGCAAGGTCACCCGGAACGCAAGGCTTTTCTCGTGCGCGGCCAGACCACCGGAAGTATTTGATTTTGGACGGAATTCGTCGAAAAGTGCAACCTTCTGGACAGCCTTGCAGGCCGGTTCGGACTGGGCCTTCTGAAGCTCGTCGAGCAGCGCCTGAACCTCGATTTTCTGATCGACGACCACCGCAATATCACGTCGAACCGGCGGGAATTTTGAAACTTCCGACGGAATCGGCAATATCCGCTGCATTAATGCTTCCGCTTCGATTTCAAACAGAATCGGCGCATGCGGCAAATCATATTTTTGCATCCAGCGCGGATGCAATTCGCCGACCCAACCCACCGCGCGGCCATTCAATTCGATACGCGCGCTGCGTCCCGGATGCAGCGCCGGATGCTCGGCCTTCACGAAACGCGCAACCGCGGGTGCGACCAGCGCTTCGAGATCGCCCTTCACATCGAAAAAGTCGACCGCGCGTGCCGGCGTGCCCCACTGCTCTTCGAGCGCGGCACCATAGGCAAGCGCGCCGATCATCTTCGGCTGCGCAAAGCCTTCGACGGTCAGCTCGCCGGCCTTGATCGACGGATCGTGCAGGAACACGCGACCGGCTTCGAACACGCGCACGCGGTCCGCGGCGCGACGGTTCAGGTTCGTGCGCAATACGTGGATCAGGCTGCCGAACAGCGTCGTGCGCATCACCGACAACTGGCTCGCGATCGGATTGAGCAGACGCACCGGATTGCTATTGCCCGCGAAGTCCTGCTCCCATTCGGCGTCGACGAAACTGAAGTTCACCGTTTCCGCGTAATCGCGCGCGGCAAGCGCGTGGCGGATCACATGGATCGAGCGCTGCGTCTCGTGGGTCGCACGCATTTCGCTCGTCGCGACCGGCGGGTGAGCCGGAATCTTTTCGAAGCCGTAGATGCGCGCGACTTCCTCGATCAGGTCCTCTTCGATCTCGATATCGAAGCGGTACGACGGCGGCATCACCGAGAACGTATCGCCGTCGCGTTCGAACGAGAGGCCGAGGCGCGTGAAAATCTGCGCGATGTCCTCTGCGCCGATCGCCACGCCGATGATGCGGTTCGCGCGCGCGACACGCATCTTCACGGGTTCGCGCTTCGGCACGTTGACGGTCTGGTCATCCACCGGACCCGCTTCGCCGCCGCAGATGTCGAGGATCAGTTGCGTGATGCGCTCGATATGCTCGACGGTCATCGCGTAGTCGACGCCGCGCTCGAAGCGATGGCCCGCATCGGTCGAGAAGTTGTACTTGCGCGAGCGGCCGCGAATGCTATCGGGCCACCAGAACGCGGCTTCGAGATAGATGTTGGTGGTGTCGAGCGTGACCGCGGTGCTGTCGCCGCCCATGATGCCCGCGAGGCTTTCGATATGCTGCTCGTCGGCAATCACGCCGACCGTTTCGTCGAGTTCGACCGTGTTGCCGTTCAGCAGCTTCAGCGTTTCGCCCTTGCGGCCCCAGCGCACGTCCATGCCGCCGTGAATCTTGTCGAGATCGAACACGTGCGACGGCCGCCCCAGTTCGAGCATCACGTAGTTCGAGATATCGACGAGCGCGGAGATGCTGCGCTGGCCCGAGCGTTCGAGACGCTCGACCATCCATTGCGGCGACTTCGCGCGCGCATTGACGCCGCGGATCACACGGCCCGAGAAACGGCCGCACAGATCGGGCGCCGAGATTTTCACGGGCAGCGTTTCGCTAAGCTTGATCGGAGCCGGCTTGATGTCGAGCGGGCGCAGCGGTGCGCCGGTAATCGCCGACGTTTCGCGCGCGACGCCGAAGACCGACAGGCAGTCGGCCTTGTTCGGCGTGAGCTTGATTTCGAAAACGGTGTCGTCGAGATTGAGCGTCTCGCGGATGTCCTGGCCGATCGGCGTATCTTCCGGCAGGATCATGAGGCCGCTATGATCTTCCGAGAGCTTCAGCTCGCGCGCCGAGCACAGCATGCCCTGGCTTTCCACGCCGCGCAGCTTCGACAGCTTGATCGCAAACGGCGCGCCGCCCTCTTCGACCGGCGGCAGTTGTGCGCCCACCAGCGCGACCGGCACCTTGATGCCCGGCGCAACATTCGGCGCGCCGCACACGATGTTCAGCGTCGCGCCGGTGCCGGCGTTGACCTGACACACGTTGAGCTTGTCCGCATCCGGGTGCTTGACCACTTCCAGCACCTGGCCGACGACGATCTTCGAGGTCGGCGGCGCGGCCGGCCGCAGGTCTTCGACTTCGAGACCCGCCATCGTCAACGCGTGCGACAGCTCGTCGGTGGTCAGTTGCGGATCGACAAAAGTTCTGAGCCAGGATTCCGGAAATTGCATGGTTCTGTGTACGTTCTGATCAGGTTAGGTCCACGTCCGGCAGATGCTTCGTGCAACTCGGCGGTCGTGCGCCGGTTCGGCAGGCACTGCCGGAGACGCTCGCGGCGCGCACCGGGTGCGCTGCCGCGTTCTATGCGTTGTCGCGCTCGCGCGCGCCGGTTCATGCGAATTGACGCAGGAAACGCAGGTCGTTTTCGAAGAACAGGCGCAGGTCCTGCACACCGTAACGCAGCATCGTGAGACGCTCGAGGCCGCTGCCGAAAGCAAAGCCGATGTAGCGCTCCGGGTCGAGCCCCATGTTGCGGATCACGGTCGGGTGAACCTGGCCCGAGCCCGAAATTTCGAGCCACTTGCCGGCGTTCTTGCCCGTTTCGAACAGCATATCGATCTCGGCCGACGGTTCGGTGAACGGGAAATACGACGGACGGAAGCGCACGAGAATGTCGTCGCGCTCGAAGAATTTCTTCAGGAAATCGGTGTAGACGCCCTTCAGGTCCGCGAAGCTGATGTTCTCGTCGATCCACAGGCCTTCGACCTGGTTGAACATCGGCGAATGCGTCGCGTCGCTGTCCACTCGATACGTGCGGCCCGGCACGATCACCTTGATCGGCGGCGTGTTGGTGCGTGCGTAACGCACCTGCATCGGGCTCGTATGCGTGCGCAGCAGCAGCTGGCGACCGTCGGCGTCCTTGCCGTCGACGTAGAAGGTGTCCTGCATCGAACGCGCCGGATGGTTTTCCGGGCTGTTCAGCGAGGTGAAGTTGTACCAGTCGGTTTCGATCTCGGGGCCGTCGGCCACATCGAATCCGATCGTACGGAAAATCTGTTCAACGCGCTCCCAGGTGCGCATCACCGGGTGCAGGCTACCCGCGCCGGCACCGCGGCCCGGCAGCGTGACGTCGATCGCTTCGGCGGCGAGGCGCTGGTTCAGCAGCGCCTCGGCAAGCGCCTGACGGCGTGCCGTCAGCGCGGCTTCGACCTGTTGCTTGACGAGGTTGATCCGTGCGCCTTCGGTCTTGCGCGTTTCGGGATCGAGTTTGCCAAGCCCTTTCAACAGCTCGGTCAACGCACCCGACTTACCGAGAAAGCGCGCTTTCTCGTTTTCGAGGGTGGTGACATCGGAGGCTTCTGCGAAGGCTTTTTGCGCGTCGGCGACAATCTGGTCCAGATCCATTGATCCCATCATTTCAACGTCAGTGTTCTATCGAAACAAAACTGGTTCTACCAACAAAAACGGGGCTCGGTGAGGAGCCCCGTTTTTGTTGCAGCGTCACCGGGACTACCGGATGTTCGCTGCAACGAACCACGCAGTTTTAATTGCCAGAAGCGCAATCAGGCTGCAACGGCGGCTTTCACCTGCTGAACGATCGCAGCAAAAGCAGCCTTGTCGAACACAGCCATGTCGGCCAGCACCTTGCGGTCCAGTTCGATCGACGCCTTCTTCAGGCCGTTGATGAACACGCTGTACGTCATGTCGTGCTGACGCACCGCCGCGTTGATACGCGTGATCCACAGTGCGCGGAACACACGCTTCTTGTTGCGACGATCGCGGTAGGCGTACTGGCCTGCACGCATGACCGCCTGCTTGGCGATGCGATAGACGTTATTGCGACGGCCGCGGTAACCCTTGGCCAGCTTGATGATCTTCTTGTGACGGGCCCGTGCGGTAACCCCACGTTTTACTCGAGGCATGTTTCGCTCCTATGAGTGTCGGTTAAGGGTTAAGCGAACGGCAGCATTGCGCGAACGGAGTTCAGATTGGAATCATGAACTGCCGTGGAGCCGCGCAGATGGCGTTTGTTCTTGGTGGTCTTCTTGGTAAGAATGTGACGCTTGAAGGCCTGACCGCGCTTGACGGTACCGCCCGGACGCACCACGAAACGCTTTGCAGCGCTCTTCTTGGTCTTCATCTTCGGCATGACAACTCCATTATTAGATGGATATGGGTGTGCGGTCGGCCAGTTGGCCATTTCCCGCCCTTCGAAACCCATTCCACTTGGTATGCAAACCGCCGATACCGCCAGCGGCCGCTTTTCGGGAACCATCGCACACTACTTGCATGTGCGCCGTTCCGAAACCTTCCGATACCGTGACAGACACCCGGCACGGCACCTTGCAAATTTTTGCCACCGAAGCGCGCACCACATGGTGCGCCGCCGCTCCGGCCAACTGCCTTGCGCTTACTTCTTTTTCTTCGGCGCGAGCACCATGATCATCTGGCGCCCTTCCATTTTCGGCATCTGCTCGACCTGACCGACTTCGTCGAGGTCGGTGCGCAGGCGTTCGAGCATGCGCATGCCGATTTCCTGGTGAGCCATTTCGCGGCCACGGAAACGCAACGTGATTTTCGTCTTGTCGCCGTCTTCGAGGAAGCGAACAAGGTTGCGCAGCTTGACGTTGTAGTCACCGTCGTCGGTACCCGGGCGGAATTTGACTTCCTTGACCTGGATCACCTTCTGCTTGAGCTTGGCCTCGTGTTGCTTCTTCGCTTCCTGGTACTTGAACTTGCCGTAGTCCATCAAACGGCAAACCGGCGGAACCGCTTGCGGCGCGATTTCAACCAGATCCACGTCCTGCTGCTCCGACATACGGAACGCATCAGCGAGTTTCACGATGCCGAGCGGTTCGTTCTCGACCCCGACCAGTCGCACCTCGGGTGCTGTAATTTCACCGTTGATGCGGTGCGCAGACTTATCAGTAGCGATGTTACGTTTCCTCTAAAAATTAAAAAAAACGAGCCGGGCTGCCAAGTGGCTCAATTGAACGACTGCACGCCCTGGCGCAGACGCTCAATGAAGGTATCGACAGGCATCACACCCAGATCGACACCGCCACGGGCACGCACGGCTACCGTTTGTGCTTCACGCTCTTTGTCGCCGACCACGAGCAGGTACGGGACCTTTTCCAGCGTGTGCTCGCGTATTTTATAGCTAATCTTCTCGTTGCGCAAATCAGCCTCAACTCTAACCCCTTGTTTTTGCAACGATTGGGCTAGAGACTGCGCATATTCGGCCTGACTTTCCGCGATATTCATGACGACGACCTGCATCGGCGCGAGCCACGCGGGCATTGCACCAGCATGGTGCTCGATCAGAATCCCGAGGAAACGTTCCATTGATCCGACGATTGCCCTGTGCAGCATGATCGGGCGGCGGCGGCTGTTGTCCTCGGCGACATATTCGGCGCCAAGACGCTCCGGCAACACCATGTCGAGCTGCAACGTGCCGCACTGCCACGAGCGGCCAAGCGCGTCCTTGATGTGATATTCGACCTTCGGGCCGTAGAACGCGCCCTCGCCCGGCAGCTCTTCCCAGGTCACGCCGCAGGCCGTCAGCGCCTCGCGCAAACCCTGCTCCGCGCGATCCCAGGTTTCGTCGGTGCCGGCGCGCGCGTCGGGGCGCAACGAAAGCTTGATCTCGACATTGTCGAAGCCGAAGTCACGATAGACGCTCATCGCCAGCGTGTTGAACGCGATCGATTCGCTGATGAACTGGTCTTCGGTACAGAAAATATGCGCGTCGTCCTGCACGAAGCCGCGCACGCGCATCAGGCCATGCAGCGCGCCCGACGACTCGTTGCGATGGCACGAACCGAACTCCGCATAACGCAGCGGCAGATCGCGATACGAGCGCAAACCGTGATTGAACACCTGCACGTGACCGGGGCAGTTCATCGGCTTGATCGCGTAGTCGCGCTTTTCCGATTCCGTCGTGAACATGTTTTCACGATAGTTCTGCCAGTGACCCGACGCCTCCCACAGCGAGCGGTCCATGATCATCGGCGTCTTGATTTCGAGGTAGCCCGCGTCGTTCACGCGACGGCGCATGTACTGCTCGACCTGCTGCCACAGCGTCCAGCCGCGCGGATGCCAGAACACCATGCCCGGCGACTCGTCCTGCATGTGGAACAGGTCGAGCTGCTTGCCGAGCTTGCGGTGGTCGCGCTTCTCGGCTTCTTCGAGCATGTGCAGATACGCTTCCTGATCTTCCTTCTTCGTCCAGGCCGTACCGTAAATGCGCTGCAGTTGCTCGTTCTTCGAGTCGCCGCGCCAGTACGCACCCGCGACCTTCATCAGCTTGAAGACCTTCAGCTTGCCCGTGGACGGCACGTGCGGGCCACGGCACAGGTCCGTGAAGCCGCCGTGCGAGTACAGCTTGATTTCGTCGCTGGCGGGAATCGCCTCGATGAGCTCGGCCTTGTATTTTTCGCCGATGCTCTTGAAATACTCGACCGCCTCGTCGCGCGACACCACGCGGCGCGACACCGGCTCGTCCTTCTTCGCGAGCTCCTGCATGCGCTTCTCGATCTTGTCGAGATCTTCCGGCGTGAAGGGACGGTTGTAGGAAAAGTCGTAATAGAAGCCGTTGTCGATGACCGGCCCGATCGTGACCTGCGCTTCCGGGTACAGATCCTTCACCGCGTACGCAAGCAGGTGCGCCGTCGAGTGGCGGATGATATCAAGACCGTCTGCGTCCTTTTCGGTGACGATGGCAAGCGCCACGTCGCGATCGATCAGCGCGGACGTGTCGACGAGCTCGCCGTCGATTTTTCCGCCGAGCGCGGCTTTCGCGAGGCCGGGGCCGATCGAGGCGGCCACTTCGGCGACGGTCACCGGATGCTCGTACTGTCGAACAGAACCGTCAGGCAAACGTATCGAAACCATTGCGTTCTCCGTGGTGCCGACCGGCGCGGCACATACAAGCAGGTCAAAAAAGAAAAAGACAAAAAAAATGCGGCCCCGCTTTCGAGGGGCCGCATTCACACTTCTTGCAAACTACATTGGCGAAAGTGGTCCTCGACTAGCGTCGCTCCGAAGTAGTTTCGGTCAACGTTCGCGGTGCCATAACCGTTTCGCCCTCAGCCGTATCCGGCCTTTTTGCGCCAAGGCGCTTACTGCAGTTTGCGAAACCCCGGCCAAGCCGGAATTTCTTTTTCGTTGGTAGGCTCGATTGGACTCGAACCAACGACCCCCACCATGTCAAGGTGGTGCTCTAACCAGCTGAGCTACGAGCCTGAAGAAACGAGAGTATATGGGGTCCAGAAAAACTTGGCAAGTACTTTTATGCGGAGACTTTAAATTTCACGTTGAGGTCGCGAGCAGTATTTCCGTTCATCGAACGGACGCGCGAGCGCTTGCCCTGCAAACCCTCGCAACGCATCACGCGCCTCAGTTCTTGCGCGACGCCCGCACCACGCCCGTCACTTCGCCGAGCAGCGTGCACGCGCGCTGAATCTGCGCGGAACTCGACACCTCGACGGTAAATTGCATGAACGCGGCGTTGCGGCGCGATTGCGTCTTCACGCCGATCACGTTCATCTTTTCCCGCGCAAACACTTCGGAAATGTCGCGCAGCAGTCCTTGCCGATCCGTCGCTTCGATGCTGAGATCGACCGGATAGACCGAGTGGCCGCGCCCGCTCATCACATCCGCCGACCATGCCGTTTGCAGCACGCGCTCCGGCGCGCGCTCGGCCATACGGCGGAACGTCGCGCAGTCGCTGCGGTGTACCGACATGCCCTTGCCGCGCGTGACAAAGCCGCTGATATCGTCGGGCGGCGCCGGCCGGCAGCAACGCGCGAGCTGCGTGAGCAACGCGTCGACGCCGACCACGAGCACGCCAGTGGACGCGCCGCGCGCGACGCTCGCACCGCTGCTGCGCTTCTCGAATTTCTCCGGTGCATCGACCTCGGGCGCGGGCGGCGGCGCATCGTGCAGCGCCTGCTCGACGAGCCGCAGGCTGAACTCTTCCTTGCCGACCACGGAGAACAGATCGTCGGTGGTCTTGAAGCCGAGCCGAGCCGCCAGCTGATCGAGATTGACCGAGGTCTTGCCCTCGCGCTGCAAGGTCTTTTCGACCATCGCGCGCCCGTTCGCGATGTGCTCCTGCAAATCGACCGCGTTGAACCACGCGCGCACTTTCTGCCGCGCGCGCGAACTCTGCAGATAGCCGAGCTGCGGGTTGAGCCAGTCGCGCGACGGACCACCCTCCTTCACCGCGACGATCTCGACCGTCTGCCCGTTCTGCAATGCCGTGTTGAGCGGCACCATCGCGCCGTCGACGCGTGCGCCGCGGCAGCGATGCCCGAGCTCGCTGTGCAGGTGATACGCGAAGTCGAGCGGCGTCGCGCCGTGCGGCAACGGGATCACGCGCGCCTGCGGCGTCAATACGTAGATATGGTCGTCATCGAGCGTGGCCTGACGCAGTTGCTCCCACGGCTGCGCCGCGCGCTCCGCGCCATGCTCGCCCTCGGACACTTCGTCCTTCCACGCAAGCAGTTGGCGCAACCATGCGATCTTCTCGTCATACTTCTCGTTCGCTGCGAAGGTGCCGCCGTAACCGCGCGCGCCCGCTTCCTTGTAGCGCCAGTGCGCGGCCACGCCATATTCGGCGAAGCGATGCATTTCCTGCGTGCGGATCTGCACTTCGAACGCGCGGCCGTCGTCGCCGATCACGACCGTGTGCAGCGACTTGTAGCCGTTCGGCTTCGGCCGCGAGATGTAGTCGTCGAACTCTCTCGGCACCGGCTGCCACAGGTTGTGCACGATACCGAGCACGGTGTAGCAGTCCTTGATATCCGGCACGATCACACGGAATGCGCGCACATCGTAAAGCTCGGCGAAATCGAGTTCCTTGCCGCGCATCTTGCGCCAGATGCTGTAGATATGCTTCGGCCGGCCACTCACTTCGGCATGAATATGCGCGGCGGCCAGCTCCTGCTGCAATCGTTCGATCGCCTGCGCGACATAGCTCTCGCGCTCGACACGCTTCTCGTCGAGCAGCTTCGCGATGCGCTTGTACGTGGCCGGCTCTTCGAAGCGGAACGCAAGATCTTCGAGTTCCCACTTCAGTTGCCAGATGCCGAGACGGTTCGCGAGCGGCGCGTAGATATCGAGCGTCTCGCGCGCCACGTCGGGCGACGGCGTGACTTTTGCCGCCGCGTAATAGCGCAGCGACTGCAGGCGCGAGGCGAGCCGAATCAGCACCACGCGGATGTCCTGTGCGAACGCGAGCAGCATCTTGCGCAGCGCCTCGACCTGGGCACGGCGCGCGGCCTGCGCATCGCGCCCGGCTTCGGGCATCGCATTCTGCGCCGCGCGCAGGCTGACCGTGCCGAGACGCAGCAGCTTGCGCACGTCGCCGACCAGTTGCGCGACTTCCTCGCCGAAGTTGTCGGCGATCACGCGCTCGGGATCGCGCAGATGCGGCGTCAGCGCAAACAGCGCCGCGGCCAGCACGGCCGGCGGATCGACGTTGAGCGTGCGCATGATCGACGCCGTGCCCGCCGCGTGATCCGCGAGCAGTTCGCCCGACGACAGCCGCACCTCGCCCGCATGCTCGCGTACGAACGCCATCGCTTCGTCGAAGGACGGATGGGGATGTGGCGCGTTCGTAACGGTTTCGGTATTCATGGTGCGACGGCCCGCCGGGCCAGACGAATCAACGGGATTGCAACAACGGTACTGCGTAACGGGCATGCAGCGTTGGGCGTGGCCTAGCCGTGCTGCGCCGCGACCACGACGATTTCGACGAGGCACTTCGGGTTCGCGAGCTTCGCCTCGACGGTGGCGCGCGGCGGCGTGTCGCCCTGCGCGACCCACTCGTCCCACACTGCGTTCATGCCGGCGAAGTGCACCATGTCCGAGATGTAGATCTGCACCGACAACAGTTGCGACTTGTCGCTGTTCACCTCAGCCAGCAGACGGTCGATGTGGCCGAGTACCTCGCGCGTCTGACCCGTGATGTCCTGATCCGTGTCTTCGGCGATCTGCCCCGCGAGATACACGGTGCCGTTATGCAGGGCGATTTCGGAAAGACGCTTGCCGACGTGATGACGAATGACTGCCATAAAAAATCCTGAACGGGTAGGTTGGTCGAAATGCATTCCGCGCGACACTGGCCACGAACGGTCCATGCCACGCGGAGCCTAATATTATGACGCGTTCGCGCCGTCACCGATGAAGAACCGCCGCGCGATCGCGATCTGGTCTGCCGCGAGAAATGCCGGCGCGTGTCCGACGCCGGGAATCTCCACGCTCGATACGGCGGGGCCGCTCGCCACCATCTTCGCGACGGTTTCACGTGAGAGCAGATCGGACTGCTCGCCACGCACCACGAGCACCGGTCCCTGGAACGCTGCGAGCGAATGCCAGAGCGCGGCCTCGCCGAGCTTCGCGGCGTCTTCGGTCACCGCCGCAAACGGCTGCGCGATGCGCGGGTCGTAGCGCAGCACCCACGCACCGTCCTGTTCGCGCAAAAGCGGCGTATTGATTTCGCGCCATTCGTCCGGCGTGAGCGGACCGAAGCTTTGCGCAAGTTCAGCGGCGTAATCGATACCTTGCTGCAGCGTTTCGAAACGCACCGGTTTGCCGAGGTAGTCGCCGATACGCTTCACGGCCGCCGGTTCGAGGTGCGGCCCGACGTCGTTCAGCAGCATCTTGCGGATCGGCGTTGCGGGCAGACCGGCGAGCCCCATGCCGATCAAACCGCCCATCGACGTGCCGAACCAGTCGACGCTCTCGACGTCGAGCCGCGCGATCAGCGTGACCATGTCGGCGACGAACTGCGGCACTCCGTATAAGTTGGGGTTCGCGAGCCACGACGACAAGCCCCGACCGACCACGTCCGGGCAGACGACGCGATAGGTCTCGGCGAAGTCGGCGGCGAGGCGGTCGAAATCGCGCCCCGATCGCGTAAGTCCATGCACGCACACCAGCACGCGCGGATTGTCCGGGTCACCCCATTCGGTATAGGCGACGCGATGCAGCCCGGCGGCGCTCGCGCACTGCACGTAACGTTGACGCGGCTCGGGCCGCCCGGCGGTGGAAGCGGAAGTCGTTGCGGTCATCTGAGGTCCTTGCAAAGGCGCGGCTGATGGGTCTTGAACACGGGATCCTGAACGCGGGATCTTGAACACAGCTCGCTACGGTAGCGATATGACTGACATCACAACGAAAATCATCATGTGCTCGATCTGCCGACGATTGTAAACCGCTTCGCCGCGCGACAAGGATTAGCCGGAAGGCGTAGGACGGCATGCAAGATTCGAATGCACAAAAACAGAACGGGCGAGACTCGCGTCTCGCCCGCCCCAAAAACCGCCTATCACCGCCCCGCCTGTCTCAAGCGAAGCGGCAATGTCACCACAAGCTCAGCTCACCGCGCTCACGTCGAGCGACGCGCCGGTCTTCGCCTTGATCTCGTCGACCGTCACGCCCGGCGCCAGTTCGATCACCTTCAGGCCGGCATCGGTCACTTCGATCACGCCGAGGTCGGTAATGATCTCGTCGACCACACCCACGCCCGTCAGCGGCAACGTGCACTCTTCGAGAATCTTGTGCTGGTCGCCCTTCGCGACATGCTCCATCAGCACGACCACGCGCTTGACGCCCGCGACCAGGTCCATCGCGCCGCCCATGCCCTTGATCATCTTGCCCGGGATCATCCAGTTCGCGAGATCGCCCTTCTTGCTGATCTGCATCGCGCCGAGAATCGCCAGATTGATGTGGCCGCCGCGAATCATCGCGAACGAGTCGGCCGACGAGAAAATCGACGAACCCGGCAACGTGGTCACGGTCTGCTTGCCCGCGTTGATGAGATCCGCGTCGACTTCTTCCTCGGTCGGCGACGGGCCGATGCCGAGCAGGCCGTTCTCCGACTGCAGCCACACTTCGACGCCCGGCGGCACGTGGTTCGCGACCAGCGTCGGCAGACCGATGCCGAGGTTCACGTAGAAGCCGTCCTGCAATTCCTGCGCCGCGCGCGCGGCCATTTCGTCACGAGTCCATGCCATGATCAGTCTCCTTTCGCGCGGACGATACGTTGTTCGATGCGTTTTTCCGGATGCGCATTCAGCACGATGCGCTGCACGAAGATGCCCGGCGTATGGATCGCGTCCGGATCGAACTCGCCCACCTCGACGATCTCCTCGACTTCCGCGACGGTGATGCGGCCCGCCATCGCGCACATCGGATTGAAGTTGCGCGCGGTGCGACGGTAGATCAGGTTGCCCGACTTGTCGGCCTTCCATGCCTTGACGAGCGCGACGTCGGCGGTCAGCGAATGTTCGAGCACGTACTGCCTGTCGCCGAACTGGCGGGTTTCCTTGCCCTCGGCGATCAGCGTGCCGTAGCCCGTGTTCGTGAAAAACGCCGGGATGCCCGAACCGCCCGCGCGCAGCTTTTCGGCGAGCGTGCCCTGCGGCGTGAATTCGAGTTCGAGTTCGCCGGCCAGGTACTGGCGCTCGAACTCCTTGTTCTCGCCGACGTACGACGAGATCATCTTCCTGATCTGGCGCGTTTCGAGCAGCAGGCCGAGGCCGAAACCGTCGACGCCCGCGTTGTTGCTGATGCAGGTGATGTCCCGCACCTTCGAATCGCGCAATGCCGCGATCAGCGCCTCGGGAATGCCGCACAGCCCGAAGCCGCCGACGGCGAACGTCT
The DNA here is from genome assembly GCF_017104985.1 of Paraburkholderia sp. Ac-20342. Taxonomy (NCBI): domain Bacteria; kingdom Pseudomonadati; phylum Pseudomonadota; class Betaproteobacteria; order Burkholderiales; family Burkholderiaceae; genus Paraburkholderia; species Paraburkholderia sp. Ac-20342. The sequence continues at coordinate 115,290 of NZ_JAAGPQ010000015.1, forward strand.
GCCCGTCCTTGACGATGTCTTTCAGCGCCTCGGCGGCGCCCGGATAGACCTTGTTCATCAGTTTGTCCCTTCCTCTATGGAAACCCGAAACCGGAGCGCCGGCCGCCCGATCGTTGCGGCTCGCATCGCTGACGGCGAATCTGGCATCGCCATGATGCCGCTACCTCATTCTAGCCATCCGCGGCGACCCGTGCGCCGGGCCCGACCGGTATGCATCGCGCCGCGCCGTTATTTGCCCGAAAGAGTACGCTGGCCCCGCCATACGGCACAATACGCAAAAATACATAAGTACTTGCCGCCCGCCCATGCCCGCCCTCGATTACCGCGCCGCGTTTCACCTTGCCCCGATCGGACTCGTGCTGTCGCGCGAAAGGATTATCGACGACTGCAATGACGAACTCGCGTCGATTTTCGGCTACGCGCGCGAGGCGCTGATCGGCCAGTCGTTCCAGGTGCTGTATCCGTCGGCCGATGAATTCGAGCGCATAGGCGCGCGCATTCCGCCGATCATGACCGCCTACGGCAGCTACGCGGACGACCGCATCATGAAGCGCGCGAACGGCGAACTGTTCTGGTGCCACGTAACGGGCCGCGCGCAGCAGCGCTCCGACCCGCACGCGGCGGGCGTCTGGACGTTCGAGGATCTGAGCGCGACACGGCGCGTCGCCGTGGAACTCACGCCACGCGAGCGCGAAATCGCCGCGCAACTCGTGACCGGCAAGACCAGCAAGCAGATCGGCCGTGTGCTCGACATTAGCCCGCGCACGGTCGACGTGTACCGCGCGCGGCTCATGCGTAAATACGAAACGGGAAACGCGACCGAGCTGTTGCAGCGGCTGCTCGGGAATTGAGCGAAAGAACCGGATCGCCGCGCGTAGCGTGCGCTGTCAGGCCGCCTTCACGAGCGCCGCACGCTCGATCGCCGCACGCAGCGAATCGGGCACCGGCACCGACTTGCCCGCCGCATAGTCGATCCACACGCAGCGCGCGGCGCCGCGCGCATACAGCGTATCGGGTTCGTCGGCGCGCACGAGTTCGAACGCGGTATCGAAGCTGCTGCGCCCCGGCGTCGCCACCGACATCCGGCCGATCACGTCGCCCGGATAGTGCAACTGCTTCAGAAACTCCATCGACGCATTGACGATGACCGGCCCCTGCCCCTCGGTGCCGCCGAGAAAACCCATCTGCTCGAACCACGAAATCCGCACCTGCTCCATGTAGCGGAAGTAAACCGTGTTGTTCACGTGGCCGAACGCGTCCATGTCGCCCCAGCGAATCGGCATTGCCATTTCGAAAACTGCGTGAAAATCGCTCATTCTGTACTTCCGTTCTTCCCTGCTGTCTTGAAGCATTGAAACGTTGAAAAAAGCTCGCGCCCTGACGCGCTCAGGCGAGCCCGAAGCCGTCGTCGGCCGCGATCACCGAACCGTTGATGAACTGCGATTCGTCCGCCGCGAGCAGCAACAGCAGCCCGTCGAGATCTTCCGGCTTGCCGACGCGATGACGCGGCAGCATCGACACGAGCTTCTGCCCCTGCTCGGTCGACCAGTGGTGATGGTTGATCTCCGTGTCGATATAACCCGGGCAGATCGCGTTCACGTTGATGCCGTGCTTGCCCCATTCGAGCGCCATCGCCTTCGTCATATGGACGACCGCGGCCTTGCTCATCGAATAGAGGCCGATTTGCGGCAGCACGCGCAACCCCGCCATCGACGCGATGTTGATGATCCGGTACGACGGTTTCTGCGCATTGTTGCCGCGCATGATCATGCGCTTGGCGACTTCCTGCGCGACGAAAAACGCGCCGCGCGTGTTCGTGTCGAACACGTATTCGAAGTCGGCGGGCGTGACCTCGGAGAGCTTCTGCGTGGTCGACACGCCCGAGTTGTTGACGAGAATATCGATCGTGCCGGCCTCGGTCTCCGCATGCGCGACGGCCGCCTTGATGCTCTGGTAGTCGGTCACGTCGAGCGACACGACGTGCGCCGCGCCGCCGGACGCCTCGATCTCCGCGCGCAACTCCTTCAGACGCTCGGTACGCCGGCTCGCCAGTACGACCTTGGCGCCCGCCTGCGACAACACCTGAGCGAAGCGCTTGCCCAACCCGCTCGAGGCGCCGGTGATCAGCGCGACCTTGCCTTCCAGATTGATCGAACGGCCCATTGTCGTTCCTTGTTCGGTTGTGGTGACAACTGCGGTTGACGGGGTGCGGCCGGACCGTCGCGACGGTTCGATACCGCATCACGAAATAGAACGATCGTGCTAATCTACGTTCATCGGGTTGCAGTGCGGGGATCGATCGCCCACAATACGAACCCGAAAAAAGCATTCTAACGGTAAGAGGAGCATCAATGACCCCCGCAAGTCTCATTGAGCAGTACGGCCCGCGCGAGTCGATGGAATACGACGTGGTGATCGTCGGCGGCGGCCCGGCCGGGCTGTCGGCGGCGATCCGCCTGAAGCAGCGCGCCGCCGCGCAGGGCGTCGAGCTTGGCGTGTGCGTACTCGAAA
>NZ_JAAGPQ010000169.1:0-5902 GCF_017104985.1 Paraburkholderia sp. Ac-20342
GCTCTCCGGGCGCGGCGACGCTGCTGCGCCGCCGCTTCCAGCCGCCGCTGCCGCCCGTGGCAAGCGGCACGCCCGCGCCGCAGCTCGTCGATCTCGGCATGCCGCTGCCGGCGATCGAGGCAGACGCCGCGACCAACTCGATCCTGGTGCGCGACAAGCCGCAGCGGATCGAGGCCGACGAAGCGCTCGTGATGGACCTCGACGTGATGCCGCAGCTCGTGTCGATTCAGACCTGGGTGGTCGATGTCGATGCGGACGCGCTCGACGCCTTGCAGGCCGCTTTGCCTCCCGCGCTTGCGACGGCCTCGGGCGACGTGGTGCCGGGTGTCGGCGTGGCGCCGGACGGCGGCCACGCGCTGCTCGCTCAACTGCACGCGCTCGCGGCCGAGCGGCGGGCGCGGATCGAGGTATCGCAGACGTCGCTGACGCAGGATCGTTCGCCCGCCGTGATCGACCGTCACGAGGAACGGCTCGCGCGCGAGGCTGAAGGGCGGCCCGACGAGCCGCGACGCGACCTGTGGCTCGGGGTGCGGCCGACGGTGAACGGGAATGCCGCGGCCGCGATGATCGGGCTCGGCGTCGAGATCGGCCATCCGGACGATGCCCGGCAATACCGGCACGTCGAAGGTAGCGTCGCGGCCGGCGAATGCCTCGTGATCGAGGCGCCGCGCGACGCGTCGGCGGAGCCGAACGCAGGTTCACGGCTCGTGCTGCTGGTGCCACGGGTCGTGGCGTAGTGCGCCGGTGAATGCGCCAGCGCTGCGCGCTATGCACGTTACGCGCGCAGCCACATGAAGTTGCCGGCTGCGATGCCCTCGAACATCTCGTCGCCCGATGCGAGGATGTTGTTCTGCCAGTAGCGGCCGTGTTCCGCGTAGTGCGCGAACACGTCCGCCAGATATTCGCCTGTCACGTCGTTGCCCATCACCACCCGCACGAGCAGCACGATGCTGCCGGTGTCGGAGTCGAGACAAAGCTGCGCCTGGTCCTGCGCGTAGATCAGCAGGTTCGCCTCGAGCATCAGGCGGAACACGACCAGCGTGCGCCCGGCCGTCACCGTGCCGTAGTGGAAGCAGACGTAGATCGAGTCCGGGTCGTTCTCGTGATGATCGAGACGGACGTCGAAGCCTTCGATTTCGAGGGCCTGCGTCTCGACGATGTATTCGGCGTCGGGTAGCCCGACCACGTCGCAAATTTCGTGGATCAGCCCGACGAAGCGTTCCCTGCTCATGGAATCGATTTCCTATGCAGCGCGTGGTTTGCCCGGCAAAAAAAATCGGGCACGGAGACGGAAGGGCGAGCCTTCCGCACCGTGCCCGTCGCACGGGACTGCATTGGCGCGTCGGATCTTACTGACCCTTCGCGGCGTCCGAGATATTTTTCGCGCCGTTGTTGCCGACCGACGCTGTTGCCGAGGTTTCCTGCTGCTGGATGTTGATCTGCATCGACGCCATCGTCATGGCATTGTTCTGATCGGCCATCTGCTGCATCTGGCCGACCATGTCAGCGCTTTGCGCGCCGCTTTGCTGAACACCACTGGCTGCGATAGAAGACATGATGAATAACTCCAAAAAAAGATTGAGAAAGAAACTGCTCACTGCCGGTTGCCCTGCGGGCCGCTTGCTGCTGCCCTCGCGGGCGGTGAATTGCGAAAAAACGCCGGGACAACCCGTTCAGGCCGATGCGCCGTGACGCTCCTGTATCGACAGCACGATGCGGCGGGCGGCGACCATGCCCCGGTACAGCTTCTGCAGATCGAGGCGCTCGCCGTCGTCGGCCGCCGTCTGCGTGGCCTGGCTGATGCGGCGCGCCGTCTCGTCGAACGCGGCGGCGATGCGGGCGACCCGCTGGGCGCCGTCGGGTGCGGCGAGCGTCGCGTCGAGCGCGCTCAGATCCTGGGCGATGGGTATCAGTGCGTCGTACATGTCCGTTCCTTGAGTGTTCAATTGTTTGCCTCGTCCTCGCTGCTGGCGAACAGATGCTTGGTGCCGTCCGGGGTTTCGGCGTAGCGCAGTCCGCCGGTCGCGACGACTTCCGTGAACTGGGCGTCGTGCGTCGGCAGCTCCGCTTCCTTCACGTCGATGTCGATGCGTTTGGCGTTGCGGTCGAGATCGGCGCGTACGCCCGCGATCAGCGTGCGGAAGGTCGCCATCGACGGCACGCTGCCCGTCACGCGGAACACCCCGTGGCCCACGTAGTCGACCGTCGCGCCCGTACCCGTCAGCGACTGCTGGATGTTCGAGACATCCTGCTGCGCGACGTCGTATTCGCGCCGCACCTTGCCCGGTGCGATTGCGTCCATGATCCGCTGTGCCTTGGCGCTGTCCTTGTACTGCGGCACGATGCCCTCGACGACCACGCCGTCCTTGCCCGGCATCGCGTGCAGGTCGGCAAAGCCGGCCCGGTGCAGCGCGCCGTCGATCTCGCGCGCGAGCGATGCCGGGTTGAACTTCACGTTGGCCGCCTCGCTCGACTGCGTGCCGGCGAACATGGTGCCGACCGCGCCCAATACCCCGACCGCCACCGTGCACATCAGCGCGGCCACCGTGGTGCGCCAGGTCAGCTTGCCCGACAGCCGGCCCGACGCGGCGAGCAGCGCGAGCACCGGGTTGAGGCGGGGCGCGCCGTCGGTGCCGGCCGCATCGCTATCGGCGGCTTGCGGCGCGTCGTTCCGCGCGGGCCCATCGTTCGCGACGTTTGCGTCGTCCGCGGCGCTTGCAACGGCGGCATCGTGCGCCGGCGCCTCGATCGGCGGCTCGGCCGTCTTCCACAATCCGGCAAGCAGATCGAGATCGCGCGGCCAGTCCGCGTCTTCCGGGCCGACGCAGAACACCACGTCGCCAAACGGCACCGCGACGAAATCGGCAACCAGCACCTCGTCGCCGTTCGACGACTGCAGGCGGGTCACGCCCTCCTCGCCGACGACCAGCGTCACGTCGTCGACGGTCCAGTCGGTGATGCAGAGGTCCGCATCCTCGGCGCCGCCGATCCGGTAGCTGCCGCTCGTGAGCTGGACCTGGGCTCCGGCGTGAGTTCCGGTCAGTACTCGAAGGGCTTTCATGTTCGTCGTTCCCATTGATCCGCTGATGCCTGAAATACCTGAAATGCCTGAAGGGTGCGGCCGTCGTTTTCGCCGCTGTTAGCGGCCGCAACCGTCGAATCCAGTTTAGGTTTTCGCCTCCGGCGCAGCGGGCGGCATGCGAACTTGCAGCGTCGTATCCGAAGCGGCCGGCGTGCCGTCCGCCGTCGATTGCGCGACGCCGACGGCGTCGAGAATCCGCTGCCGGATCATGGCGAGCGACTGCTCGTCGTCGTTGTAGTCGACGCCGGCGTCGCGCCGCGCGAGCGCCGTGTCGAGCGACAGCGCATGCAGCTTCGCCGTCACCGCGGGCTTCGGCGACACGGCGGGCGCGTAGGCGAGCGATGCGTTGTGGTACGACTGCAGCCGCGCCGGCTGACGGCGCCTGACCATGCTGAGCGGCGACATCATCTGGAGCAGGTAGGGCACGAGCAGCAGCGGCCCGTCGTGCGGAATCTGCGAGAGCAGATCGAGCGCCGCGCGCGTACCGTCGGCCGCGAGCCGCGACGGCAGATCGGGCGAGCCGATCTTCTCCTTTGCGAGCAGTTGCATCGGGCTCGCGAGCGCCTGCAACCGCACCGGCCGCATCTTGCCTACTTTCGCCGCCTGGATGCGCGTCGAGCGTTCCCGCTTGTCGCCGTCGCGCCGCGGCTGGCGGCCGTCGGGCTGCCCCTGCTGTTGCTGCTGCGGCTGGCCGTCGTCCCGCTCGCGGCGCGGCTCCTGGTCCTGGCGCTGCTGATCGCGTTCGTGTTCGCGCCCCTGATCCTGCTTCGGCTGCTGCTGATCCCGGTCGCGCTCGCGTTCATGTTCACGCTCGTGCGGGTGGGAATGCTGATGCTGTTTCTGCGGATCGTCGTCGCGCCGGTGCTCGTGCTCGTACCGGTTCAGTTGCGATCCGTCGTCCGGCTGCTCGCGAATCTCGGTGTCCTTCGCATGCGACTTGCCCGACGATTCGGGGCGCGGCCGCTGGCCGAGCCTGGCAAATTTCTGCGCGGACGGCGATGGCAGCCGGTTCGCGCCCATGAAGGATTTGCCCTTCCAGAACGCCGCCGCCATCTTGTTGTGCAGCATCCGCGCGCGCTGCATCTTTACGCGCTGCACCTTGAAGCGCGTAAAGGTGCCCGCTTCGAATTTCTGCTCGGTATGCGCTTCCTGCGAAAGCTCATCGGCCTGATGGTTCGAATGGCCGTTGTTGCCGTGGATGCGCGAGCTCATGACGGCACCGCCAGCGTGATGATTTCATTCGCGAAGTGCAGGATCGACGCGGAGCCCCAGGCGCCCGTCACGAGCACGGTGATGACGACCGCGACGAGCTTCACCGCGTACGAGATGCTCTGGTCCTGCAGCGAGGTGATCGCCTGCACGAACGAGATCGCGAGGCCCGACACCGCCGCGACGACGATGACCGGCATCGAGACGGTCAGACACAGCAGCAGCCCTTCGGTGGTGACGCGAATGAGCGTATCGGTTTCCATGAGATGCCTCAGCGGTAGGTCATGATGAGTCCGTGGATCAGCGTCGACCAGCCGCTCATCACGACGAACAGCAACAGCTTGAACGGGATCGCGACGTTGGTCGGCTGAACCTGGCTCAGGCCCATCGCCATCAGCACATTGGCGATCACGAGATCGACGACGACGAACGCGATGTACAGCAGGAAGCCGATCTTGAACGCGTCGGTCATCTCGGTCAGCGTGAAGGCCGGCGCGAGCACGATCAGGTCGTCTTCGCGCAGCTTCGAGGCAATCTCCTTCGGCCAGATCACCATTGCCGAGCGCACGAAGAAGCGTTTCTCGCGTTCGCCCGCATGCTTCTTGAGGAAGCCCCGGAACGGCTCCCTGGCGGCATCGAACGCGTCGAACACGATGGTCGACGAATCGGCGCCGGGCGCGCGGTGGGTGTTCTGCATCGTCTGCATGGCCTGGATGCCGATCGGCGCCATCACGTACGCGGAGACCAGCACGGCGATGCCGTTCAGCACCATGTTCGGCGGCACCTGCTGCACGCCGAGCGCGTTGCGCAACAGCCCGAGCACGACGACGATCTTCGCGTACGACGTGGCCACCATTGCAACGAAGGGGATCAGGCTGATCGCGACGACGGTGATCAGCAGCCCGGTGAGATCGTTAAACTGAATCATGGCCGCTCGACAGTCGAAGAAGACGCACGCCGAGATGGTCGCCGACGCTGACCAGTTCGCCGAAGCCGATGGTCTGCCCGTAGGTGACGAGGCGCACGCGCGCGTCGGGCACCTGGGTCGGCAGTTCCAGCACGTAGCCGGCGCGCAGCGCGGACAGTTGCGCGACGGGCATCGACACCGTGTCGATCTCGAGCTTCAGCGGCAGATCGAGATCGCTGATGCCGACCGGCGAGTCGATCGAGTCGGTGAGAGGAGCGCTGAAGCGCGTGTCGTGGCTCATGGTGGGGTCCTCGGTCAGGGTCATGGTCTGTTGGGTGAGGTCGACCGGCACGCGCAGTTGGCGGGTGCCGTAGCGGCCCCAGACCACCTGCGCGCGCGCGGCTTCGGCGGCATGTCGCAGCAGCGCGGCGACGGGTTCGGAAACGGCGCGCAGCAGCACGTCGCCGGGGCGCAGCGAGTCGAGCTTCGTCACGCTCATCGCCTTCTCGCCGATGGTCAGGCGCCCCGGCACGGCGATCCCGCTGACGTGCGTCGCGTAAGGCGTGAACTGCCGCGCGACGAAGGCTTCCAGCGCGTCGAGCCAGCCGTCGTCGATCTGTTCGAGCGTCGCGTCGATACGCTCGCCGCCGAGCCGGAACGCGAGCGCACAGCACGGGCCGGGGCCCGCCTCCTGCGCGCGGTCG
>NZ_JAAGPQ010000170.1:0-6020 GCF_017104985.1 Paraburkholderia sp. Ac-20342
TGGGCACTCACCCTTTCCCCACACCACGCTCTTCCGATCTTCCACGCGCCGGTCCAGCGCCTGCGTCGCGGCGCCGTCGCGCCACGATGCTTGCCGCAGCAGCCGCCCAAGCGCGTCGGCCTCGCCGCTCAGGCGCCAGGCGAGCAGGAGCGCGCCGCCCATGACGACGATCAGAAAGGCCATCGTGTTGAACTTGCGCATCGCGGTCAGAACTGGAAATAGAGAAACGGGACCACGGTGCGTCCTTGCAGCACGCACACCGAGACCAGCCACAGCGGCACCGCCAGATAGCGCAGCAGCGCATGGCCGCGCGCGTGCCCCGCCGGCCAGGCGGCGGGCAGATAGACGAGCGCGATGCCGCCCAGCAGACAGGCGAGCTGGTTGGGCCGCAGCGCGGCGGCGAACGCGCTCGACATCGCCCAGCCATGCGCGCCGCCGAGCGCCGCCAGCATCGTCGACACTTCGCCCCAACTGTCGGCGCGAAACAGCAGCCAGCCCGCCATCACGAACAGCAGCGTGACGGCATGGCCCGCCCAGAACGGCAGCGCCGGCCCGCCGCGCGCGCGCCACAGCCGTTCGGCCGCGAGACCCGCGCCATGCCACAGGCCCCACACCATGAAGGTCCAGCTCGCGCCATGCCACAGGCCGCCGAGCGCCATCGTAACCAGCAGATTCACGCAGCCGCGCGGCAGGCTTTGGCGACTGCCACCGAGCGGAATGTACAGATAGTCGCGCAGCCAGCTCGACAGGCTGATATGCCAGCGCCGCCAGAACGCCGAGAGCGAGCCGGCCAGATAAGGCGCGTCGAAATTCTCGGGAAAGCGCAGGCCCACCATCAGGCCGAGGCCGATCGCCATGCTGCTGTAGGCGCAGAAGTCGAAATACAGCTGCAACGCATAGGCGAGCACCGTCAGCGCGGCGTCGGCCGCGCTCGGCGACGTCAGCTGATAACCGCTCGTCACGAGCGGCGCCAGCGTGTCCGCGAGCAGGATCTTCTGCGCGAAGCCGAGCATGAACCGCTCGACGCCGACCGCGAACTCCGCGGCGTGAAACGCGCGCCGGCGCAACCGCTCGGCCACCCATTCGTAGCGGACGACGGGTCCCGCCACGAGGTGGCCGAACATCGACTGATAGGTCGCATAGCTAACGAAGCTCGGCTCGGCGGCGACGGTGCCGCGATAGACATCGACCGCATACGAAATCGCGCCGAACACGAAGAACGAGAGCCCGATCGGCAGCACGACGGCCTGCCATGCGCCGGTCGGCACGCCGATCGAGCGTGCCGTGTCATGCAGCAGGTTCGCGTACTTGAACCAGACGAGCGCGAGCAGCGGCCACGCGATGCCGGCGAGCAGCGCCCAGCGCCGTTGCCGTGCCCCGGCGCGCTGTATCAGCAAACCCGTGCCCCACGACCAGAGCGCGATCGAGACGATCAGCGGCAGGAAGTCGGGACGCCACCACGCATAGAAAATCCAGCTGAATCCGAGCAGCGTCAGATTGCGCCAGCGCGCACCGACGAGCGCATAGGCCAGCAGGAAGAGCGGCAGGAAAACGAACAGGAAGCTGATGCTCGCGAAGACCATAGGCGTGCGGGCCGGCGCTCAGTGGCCGGCCGAGTACGGCTCGGTGGCGTCGGTCTGGATCACGAGGCGCGGCGCGGCGGCCGCGCCGAGCAGAAACACGCTCGCATGATCGCCCGACTTCAGCGTGGGCAGCGCCACCGGCGCCGTGCTTCCGCTCGCCTCGCAGCGCCCTTGCAGCCGAGCCTGCACGGGATTGATGACGCGCTTGCGGGTGTCGCCGCTCGTCACGCGATCGAACACCGTCGCGCCGTTCTCGATCGCGAGCGCGCCGTTGCAGTCCGGCGCGAGGTTGTAGAAGCGCAGTTCCGCCTTCAGGTCGTCGCGCCCGTCGCTGGCGTCGGCGATCAGCTTCGGCTGGCCCGCCGCCGTCAGCACCACCGTGTTGAAGGTGCCCGGCTTGACGTCGAAGCGCCCGAGCGCGTGCCCGTCGGCCTTGATCTCGACGCCGGCGGCGGCATCGACGACCCGGTAATCGGTGCTCACCCTGCGCTTCGGATCGAGCGTGTCGCGCTTGCCCGCGAACTCGACGCTGACGGCCTTCGCCGACGGATTCACCACGCGCAGGTAGCTGGAGCCGGCCGGCGCCTGCGGCGCATAGAGCCGCGCGATCTCCTGGGCGGACGCGGCCGGCCCCCAGGCCAGCGCGAGTGCGCCCGCGAAAAGCGCCGCGGCCATGACGGCCATAGCGGCGCCAGTCTTCGGGCAGCGTGCGCCCGCGGACAATGTAGGGTTCTTGACCATCATCGAGTTATCCCCGTTTCGTTCAGTAGTTGAAGACGCTGCGAATGAACCAGCCCTTCGCGCGTTCGTCGCCGGCCACGCGCAGGCGGTATTGCACCGACAGGTCCAGGTACGAGCGCGGCGCATGATAGCGGTCCTCGCGCAGCCAGGTGCGCAGGTTGAGGCCGACGCCCACGCCGACGGCCCACGGTCTCGTGTAGACGTTGTTGTAGTCCGCCGCGGCCACGGCGTGCGGCGTCAGCATCGTGTGGCCGAGCCACGTATCGGGCAGGCGGAAGCTGCGGCCCGCGTCGAGTTCCGACGTGAGGTAGCGCGTGTTCGCCACGAGGTAGTAGCCGGTCTCGGCATAGAGCTGGACGTTGTTCCAGCTCGGCTTGTCGACGCGCAGGTCGCCGCCCGTGCCCCACGAGTAGCCGAGCCGCGCGAGCCAGTCGCTTTGCGCCGCCGAGCCGATCGCCTGCTGCCGCTCGAAGGCGGCCACGATGTTTTGCGAGGCAAACGGCTTCCAGCGCACGCCGAAGGCGGAGAGCAGGCTCGGCCAGCCGGTCGGCGAGGTGCCGGTGAAGCTGTCGCCCGTCACCGTGTCGGTGGACGTGGTCGGCGCGCTATACGGCGTGCCGATGAGCCGCGCATAGAGATCGACCCAGGTGCCGTTGCGCTCGAGCGCGGCCGGCCGCCACCAGGCCTCGGCGCCGATCTGCAGGTTGTCGCCGACCAGCGCCGACTGGTTCTGGCCCGCCTGCATGTTGTTGCTGCCGCGATAGGTCAGCGCCACATAGGCGCCCCAGCGGCGCTCCAGCTCGGACACCGCGCGGCGCGTCTCGTAGAGGCTTTGCGGCGTGAGGTCGAGCGCGCCGGCATCGGCGGCGTCGATGGCGCGCCGGAAATAGCCGGCCGCGAGCGGACGCTGGTCGGCATTGACGGCCGTGAAGGCCGCATCGCGCAGCGCCGTTGCGGGCAGCTTGCCGGCCGCGTCGAGCGCGCCGAACGCCTGGGCCGCTTGGGAGGACGCGCCCGACACCGCGAGCAGATACGCGTAGTCCAGTTCGGGCGCGGCATCCTTCAGCGCCGCGCGCGCCTGCTTCGCCTCGTCGTGGCGGCCGGCCGCGTCGAGCGCGTCGGCCAGCACGCGCCGGTACATGTCGCGCTTCGGCGCGGCAGCGACCAGTTGGCGCGCGAGCGTCAAAGCCGTCGCGTCGTCGCCCTTTGCGAGCGCCGCGAAAATGACCGGGACCATCGCGTCGGCCGCATTGTCGGCGGGACGCGCGGTACACACCGTGCCGTAAGGCGTGAGCCGGCAATCGAGGAACGGCGCCTGCAACCGCGGGCGGTCCGCGCGATGCCGGTAGTACGCGATCAGGCTGCGCCGCCAGGCCGCTTCGGCGTCGCCGGCCGGCAGCGGCTGCAACACGCCGCTGGCGAACGCCGCATCGCCCTCGGCCAGCGCCGCATCGGCGACGTAGAGCCGGACGTTGCGCAGATCGTCGTCGCCGAGTGCATCGTTCTTGACGGCTTTCGTGTAGTCGTCGCGCGCTGCGCGGTAGTGGCCCTGCATCTGGCGCAAGTGGCCGCGCAGCAGCAGCGGCACCGCGTCCTCGTCGTCGACCTGGATCGCCGCGCTCGCGGCGGCTTCCGCTTCGGCGTAACGCTGCTCGCGCGTCAACGCGTCGATCAGCAGGAGCCGGTAGGACATTACATCGGGCGCATTCGCAATCGCCTCGGCGATCGCTTTTTCCGCCCGTTGGGGATCGTTGTCGGCCAGCGCGGCGTAGGCTTCGCGCGCGGGCTCCTGCGCAAGCTGGCGGCGCACGGCGTCGCGCCGGCCTTCCAGTTCCCGGTCGGGTCCACCGACCTGCAGGGCCGCGTCGAACAGGCCGAGCGCCTCGCGCGGATGGGCGTTCGCGGCGGCGCGATAGGCCGCCTCGGCCAGCGTTCTTGCCGGCTTTTCCGGCGCGATCGGCGAGCACGCTGGTTCGGTGCCGTTGACTTCGCAATGCAGAAGCGGCGGTTCGAGCGCGGGCCGCGCGGACGCGTCTCCTGTTGCGAGCCATTGCGCGAACCGGCGCCATTGCTGCGCCTCGGCATCGCTGTCGGGAAACGCTTCGAGAACCTTGAGCGCGGCAGCCGTGTCGCCGGCGCTCAGTTCGGCGCGGGCCACGAGCAGACGCAGCGCGCGCAGTTGCTCAGCGCCGTGCGAGTCGTCCACCACGTCCGTCAGGTCCGCCACGCTCGCCAGCGCCTCGTCGTAGTCCGCCCGCGCTTCGTCGTAACGGCCGTCACGCTGCAGCAGATAGCCATGCTGCAGATGGATCATCGAAGCCGCAGCGCCGGCGCTCGCCAGCGCGTCGCGGCTTACGCGCGAGGCCGCCGCGTCGTCGCGCAGGCGCAGCAGCAAGTCGATCTGCAACAGCCGGTATGACGACGCGCCCGGTGCCAACTCCACAGCGTCGCCAGCGGCGCGCGAGGCACCCGCCACGTCGCCGCTCGCAAGCAGATCGAGCGCGCGAGCCGCAAGATCGACGGCGCGCCGAGGTTCCGTCTTGCCGGGCGCGGCGGGACGGGCGCGGCCGGTGGCCTCGCCCGATGCGACGCGCGGCTGGACTCGCCGCGCTTTCCGCGCGGCCTCGGCCTGCGCGAGCAGCGTGTGCAGCCGCGCCACGTCCGGACGCAGGCGGACCGCTTCGCGAGCGTCGCGTGCCGCCGCATCATAGTCGCCGCGCGCGTATTCGTCGTAAGCCTGCTGCGCGATCCGATAGGCGCTGCCCGCGAGCGGCAGCGGCAAGGTCTCGTCGGCGCGGGACTCCGCGCATGCCGCGAACAGCGCGGCGCACAGGATGGAAACAGCCGTTGGTCGAGGAAAGCGCACGATCACTTCAGCACGCTCTCCACCAGTTCGGGCGACACATAGTGAGGTCCGTCGAAGACATAAGTACGAAAACCGCGATAGGCCGCCAATTGAGGCTTGAGCTCGGCGGCCGTCGCGGCGCGAAAAGGACGGCCCACGTCGGGCCGGAACGCTTCGGCGATGATCCGCACGCGGGCCGCGCCGAGCCTGGCCGCCAGCGCGTCGGCATAGTCGCGGGCCACGCGGGGTTCGCGGGCATACACACCGACACCGTCCTGGAACAGCACGCCGACGTCGGGCGGCAGCCAGCTGTCGAGCCAGGCCGCGAGCGCCGGGCCGCCGATGTTCGAGCGGTCGTAGACGCTGATCCACAACGGCCTCGGCAAACGCATCAGCAACGGCGCGAGTTGTGGCGCGTCGCGCCAGCCCGGATCGACTTCGACCGGGAAGTACCAGCCCTCGACGTGCAGCGGCGGCACGGCGGCGGCGAGCTTCAGCGATTGCTCCGCGAGTTCCGCCGCTTCGGCGCGCGCCGCGCGCTCGTCGAAGCGGCCCGCGAGGCCGACCAGCACATGGCTCGCCCACGGTTCGCGCGCGATGCGCGGCCAGTCGGGCAGGCTCGGCGCTTCGCGCAAACCGGTGCCGCCGACGAAGGCCGTGTCGTCCACCGCGGTCCACTGGATCAGCAGATCGGTGACCCCCAGCCGTTCCCAGTCGCCGTGCGGGTTCACGTGCGCGTTGTCGGGCTGCCACGCGATGCCGTCGGCAGAGACGGCGCGCGGGGCGCCGCAGGCGGCGTGGAGGGAGGCGACGCGCACGGCGGCTGCGGCCGAGACAGGGCGCGGGCGCAG
>NZ_JAAGPQ010000171.1:0-5905 GCF_017104985.1 Paraburkholderia sp. Ac-20342
GATTCGAAGGCGCGAGCGATCGTGGCGAGCGTGGTCCCCGCCGCGACGCCGGCGATCGTGCCGAACGTGCACCGCGTCGCTTCGAAGGCAGCGGTGAGCGCACCGAACGGGCTCCACGCCGATTCGAAGGCGCGAGCGATCGCGGTGAGCGTGGTCCCCGCCGCGACGTCGGCGATCGTGCTGAACGTGCACCACGTCGATTTGAAGGCAGTGGTGAACGCACTGAACGGGCTCCGCGCCGATTCGAAGGCGCGAGCGATCGTGGTGAGCGTGGTCCCCGCCGCGACGCCGGCGATCGTGCCGAACGTGCACCACGTCGATTTGAAGGCAGTGGTGAACGCACTGAACGGGCTCCGCGCCGATTCGAAGGCGCGAGCGATCGTGGCGAGCGTGGTCCCCGCCGCGACGCCGGCGATCGTGCCGAACGTGCACCGCGTCGCTTCGAAGGCAGCGGTGAGCGCACCGAACGGGCTCCACGCCGATTCGACGGTGCGAGCGATCGCGGTGAGCGTGGCCCCCGCCGCGACGCCAGCGATCGTGCCGAACGTGCGCCGCGTCGATTTGAAAGCAGCGGTGAGCGCTCCGAACGGGCTCCTCGCCGCTTCGAAGGTGCGAGCGATCGTAGCGAGCGCGGTCCCCGCCGCGACGCCGGTGATCGTGCCGAACGCGCACCGCGTCGGTTCGAAGGCAGCACGGGTCGCGCCCCGCGCAGTTTCGGCGACCGCCCGCCGCGCCGCGATGACGGCGAACGCCGCCCATTCGGCGGTTCACGCGCGGACAACGCCGGCCGCGCGCCGGAAGGCAGAGCCCGCGACGATCGTCCGATGCGACGCGAACGCGATGCGTCCGATCGCCCCCGTTTCGGCAGCGACCGTGCCGGTTCGCCGGCCCGCCGCGACGGCGAAGGCCCGCGCCGCTTCGAAGGCGAGCGCGGCACGTTCGAGCGCGGCGAGCGCCGCTTCGCCAAGCCCGTAAAAGAGGGCTATGCCGAACGTCCGGCGCGCACGCCGCGCGATGAGCGGGCACCGACGAAGCGCGAGTATGGCGAACGCCCTGCCCGCAACGCCGAGCGCGGTTTCGACAAAGCCGTGCCGTCGGCGACACGCCGCTTCAGCGACGCCCGCCCCGCACGCGCCGCCAGGCCCGAAAAAGCCGCGCGAGCCTCGGCCACGCGCAGCGAACATCACGACCACGACCTCGACACGACCGCCGAGGGCGACGCCCCGCGCCGCCCGCGTCGCGACCAGGAAGACGCGCCGGGCATGCTGCGCCTGTCGAAGCTGATGTCCAAGCTCGGCCTGTGTTCGCGCCGCGAAGCCGACGAATGGATCGAGAAAGGCTGGGTCATGGTCGACGGCGAGCGCGTCGATACGCTCGGCACCAAGGTGTTCCCGGATCAGCGCATCGACATCGATCCGGCTGCCGAAGCCGCGCAATCGAGCCAGGTGACGGTACTGATCCACAAGCCGGTCGGTCTCGTGTCGGGTCAGGCCGAAGACGGTTATCAGCCGGCCATCACGCTCGTCACGCCCGAGAACCGTTGGGAAGGCGACCGCTCGGACATCCGCTTCGCGGTTTCGCATCTGCGCCAGCTCGCGCCGGCCGGACGGCTCGACATCGACTCGACAGGCCTGCTCGTGCTGACACAGGACGGCCGCATCGCGAAACAGCTGATCGGCGGCCATTCGGATGTCGACAAGGAGTACCTCGTGCGCGTCGCCTATGGCGAGCACACGGTCGACGTGGAGAGCCATTTCCCGGCGGACAAGCTTGCGCTGCTATGCCACGGCCTGTCGCTCGACGACGTGCAACTGAAGCCCGCGCAGGTGAACTGGCAGAACGGCGAGCAGTTGCGTTTCGTGCTGCGCGAAGGCCGCAAGCGCCAGATTCGCCGCATGTGCGAGCTGGTCGGCCTCGAAGTGATCGGCCTCAAGCGTGTGCGCATGGGCCGCGTGGTGCTCGGCGCGCTGCCGCCGGGCCAATGGCGCTATCTGTCGGAAGACGAGTCGTTCTGACGCCGCGAGTGCCTGCGCAAACGAAAACCCCACGCCTTTCGCGTGGGGTTTTTCATTTCCGGCGACGCTTTATTCGCAATCCGCAACCGCCGCCCGCGCCGCGCTATACAGCCTCAATCGTCGCTATTCGGATCGAGGTCCGGGAACAGGATCTCGGTAAAACCGAACTTCGAGAAATCGGTGATCCGCATCGGATACAGCTTGCCGATCAGGTGATCGCATTCGTGCTGCACGACGCGCGCGTGAAAACCCTCGGCGACGCGCTCGATCGGATTGCCGAACTGATCGAAGCCGTGATAGCGGATCATCGTCAAACGGCTCACCGCGCCGCGCAGCCCCGGCACCGACAGGCAGCCTTCCCAGCCCTCCTCCATGTCGAGCGAAACCGGCGTGATGGTCGGGTTGATCAGCACCGTCTCCGGCACCGGCGACGCGTCCGGATAGCGTTCGTTCTTGCCGAAGCCGAAAATCACGACCTGCAGGTTGACGCCGATCTGCGGCGCGGCAAGCCCCGCGCCGTTCGCATCGTGCATGGTCTCGAACATGTCCTTCACGAGCTCATGCAACTCGGGCGTGTCGAAATGATCGACCGGCTCGGCGATCTGCAACAGACGCGGATCGCCCATCTTGAGAATTTCGCGAATCATCAGTGCCCCTCCAGGAGCTTGCGCATACCATCTTCGTCGAGTACGGGGATGCCGAGTTCCTCGGCCTTCGCAAGTTTGCTGCCCGCGTCGGCGCCCGCCACCACGTAACTGGTTTTCTTCGATACCGACCCCGCTACTTTGGCGCCGGCCGCTTCGAGCATGTCCTTCGCATCCTCGCGCGACAGATTCGGCAGCGTGCCCGTCAGCACCACGGTCTGCCCGGCCAGCACGCCCTGCGGCGCCTTCGGCGCGGGCGGCCCCTCGGGCCACGTGACCTTGCCCGGCGCGCGCAACTGCTCGATCACCGTGCGGTTGTGCTCCTCGGCGAAGAACTGGCGCAGCGATTCCGCGACCACCGGCCCGACGTCGTTGACTTCGAGCAGTTCTTCGAGCGGCGCGTCCATGATCGGGGTCAGCGAGCCGAAATGCTTCGCGAGATCCTTCGCGGTCGATTCGCCGACGTGCCGGATGCCGAGCGCGTAAATGAAACGCGCGAGCGTCGTGTGCTTGGCTTTTTCGAGCGAGTCGAGCAGATTCTGCGCCGATTTGTCGGCGAAGCGGTCGAGTTCCGCGAGTGTCGCGAAACCGAGATTGAACAGATCGGCCGGCGTGCGCACGAGATTCTGCTCGACCAGCTGATCGATGATCTTCTCGCCGAGGCCGTCGATATCGAGCGCGCGCCGCTGCGCGAAGTGCCAGAGCGCCTGCTTGCGCTGCGCCGGACAGAAAAGCCCGCCCGTGCAGCGCGCAATCGCCTCGTCGGGCAGCCGCTCGATGGCGGAGCCGCACACCGGGCACTGCGTCGGCATCACGAACTCGCTCGCATCGGCCGGGCGCCGGTCGAGCAGCGCGCTGACCACTTCGGGAATCACGTCGCCGGCACGCCGCACGATCACCGTATCGCCGATGCGGATGTCCTTGCGGCGCACTTCGTCTTCGTTGTGCAGCGTAGCGTTCGTAACTGTCGCGCCGCCGACGAACACCGGTTCGAGCCGCGCGACCGGCGTGATCGCGCCGGTGCGGCCCACCTGCACGTCGATCGCGACGAGCTTCGTCAGCGCTTCCTGAGCCGGAAATTTGTGCGCAAGCGCGAAACGCGGCGCGCGCGACACGAAGCCGAGCGCGTCCTGTTCGTCGCGCCGGTTGACCTTGTAGACCACGCCGTCGATGTCGTACGGCAGCGTGTCGCGCTTCTCGCCGACCGCGTGGAAAAAGCCGAGCAGTCCTTCGGCGCCCTGTACGACCGCGCGCTCGCTATTGACCGGCAGGCCCATCTCCTTGTACCAGTCGAGCAGTTCGCTATGCGTGGCCGGCATCTCGATGCCGTCGAGCACGCCAATGCCATAGGCGAAAAACGACAGCGGCCGCTGCGCGGTGATCTTCGAATCGAGCTGGCGCAAGCTGCCCGCCGCCGCATTGCGCGGGTTCGCGAATTCGCGCTGTTCGGCCGCGCGCTGCCGTTCGTTCAGGCGCTCGAAATCGCGCTTGAACATCAGCACCTCGCCGCGCACGTCGAGCACGCGCGGCACGCGATTGCCCTTGAGCTTCAGCGGAATCGAGCGGATCGTGCGGACGTTTCCTGTGACGTTCTCGCCGGTCGTGCCGTCGCCGCGTGTCGAGGCCTGCACGAACACGCCGTCGACATAGCGCAGCGAGATCGCGAGACCGTCGAACTTCAGTTCGGCCGCGTATTCGACGAGTACATGCGCCGCCGGCACCGGCGGCTCGCTCGCGTTCTTGCCGAGCGCGTCGCTGACGCGCTTGTCGAACGCGACGATGTCTTCATCGGTGAAACCGTTGTTCAGCGACAGCATCGGCTGATCGTGCACGACCTGCTCGAAGCCGCTCGCCGCTTCGCCGCCGACGCGCTGCGTCGGCGAATCCGGCACGATCAGCTCCGGATGTTCGGCCTCGATGCCCTCCAGTTCCTTGAACAGCTTGTCGTACTCGGCATCGGGCAGGTCCGGCTGATCGAGCACGTAGTACGCGTAATTCGCGCGTTCGAGTTCCGCGCGCAGCCACGCGGCCCGCTCCGCCGGAGCGCTGGTTGCAGAAGGGGGGACGGGAGTTCGGGCCATGCTGTCGGACGCTTCTCAACGTGAAATTCAGACCTTGGATTATCGCAGGAAGCGTGCCCCTTTACATCGGCCGAATGGGTGCGTCGAAGGGGTACTTCGAATGGCTGCTTCGGGCGCTTTGTGGGTGCCGTCAAGACCCGCGCACCTGCCACGTACCTGCCACCGCACCTGCACACACCGGCGCAACGCATCGCCGCAACGCATCGCCGCACGCGGCCCAAGCCGCAAACGACAACGGCCGCACATCGTGCGGCCGTCTCGCCCCAACGCGGATGGCGCGCCGGCTTACTGGCTGAACAGCCGCCGCGTGGCCGGCGAACCCGCCGGAATGCCGGCCTGTTCGAGCTTCGCGTAGAGCGTCATCAGCTGCTTTTCGATGGCGAGCAGCGCGCTCTCCGGCAAGGGCCGGCGGCCATCGTCGACCACGCGCCCGCCGATGCGCTCGGCGAGCGACTTCGCGTAATCGCACATGAGCCGGAACGGCAGGATGTCTTCGTCGGCAACCGGCACGTCGAGCACGAGCGTAATCATCTCGCCGCCCTTGTACGTGAGGTCGTCGCGCAGGAAGTTGGTGTCGCCGAATTGCAGCATGAACACCGGGCTTTGCCGCGAATCAAGTTTGACGAAGCGCGTGCCGTCGCGCGAGAGCAGCAGGCCGTCCTGCGAGGCGACCGCCTGCACGTAGTTGGCCGACCACGGCGCGCCGTCGGACAGCACGTTGATCGACAGTTGCGCGTCGCACTGCGCGGCAAAGCCGTCGAGCTCGCGCGCCATCGCCACGGTTTCGAGCATGTCGGGGAATTCGGGCGACGCGTCGAGCGCGTCGGCGAACTGCTGCACGCCGGTCACGAATTCGGAAAACTCGAGTTCGTTCAGCGCGCCGCTGCGGTTCGCCAGTTGCGCGGCCGCGCGCAGCTCCTCGTAGCGCGTGCCGTTCTGCAGCAGCTCCCAGGCGCCACCTTCGGGCTTGCCCTCGATATGCACGGGCTTGCTGCCGGCGCGGCGCAGACGCTGCGCGAGCGGGATTACCTTGTCGCCTGCCACCGGGCCGTTCAGACGGATCGGCACGATGCAGTCGATGCGCCGATCGACGATCGCAGGCGGCGCCGACGAAATCGTCGTGGCGGCCGGCAGGACCGGCTCGACGCGCTCCTGCGCGGCGGGC
>NZ_JAAGPQ010000172.1:0-5889 GCF_017104985.1 Paraburkholderia sp. Ac-20342
TCGACCGGCCTGAGCACAACAAACAGCAACGTCGCCTCGCTGTCCACCTCAACCTCATCGGTCGTCAACGCCCTGTCCACCGGCCTGAGCACGACCAGCAGCAACGTCTCCTCCCTGTCGACAGTCGTCTCGACCACCCGCACGCACTACTACAGCGTGAACGACAACGGCACACAGGGCAGCAACTACAACGACGACGGGGCCAGCGGCGTCAACTCGATGGCCATGGGCGTCAATGCAACGGCGGCGGGCGCGGGCGGCATTGCTCTCGGCTCCAGCGCCAGTGCATCCGCGGACGGTGCGACAGTGATCGGTGCGAACGCGCTCGGCAGCGGCACGAACAGCGTCGCGCTCGGTGCCAATGCGTCGGCGAGCGGCCAGAACTCGGTCGCGCTCGGCGCGGGTTCCGTCGCCAGCGAAGACAACACGGTCTCGGTCGGCTCGCCGGGTAACGGGCGCCGGATCACCAATGTCGCACCGGGTGTCAACCCGACCGACGCGGTGAACATGTCCCAGTTCAATTCGCTCCAGAACTCCGTGTCGTCCGTCGCGCGAACGGCCTACTCGGGTGTGGCCGGTGCCACGGCACTGACGATGATTCCGGACGTCGACAAGGACAAGACCATCGCCGTCGGTATCGGCACCGGCGCCTATCAGGGCTACGGAGCGGTTGCGCTCGGCTTCACGGCCCGCATCACCGAGAACGTGAAGATCAAGGGCGGTGTCGGGGTGAGCAGCGCGGGCAGCACGTACGGGGTCGGGGTGGGCTACCAGTGGTAAGGCGCCGCGCGGGTGCCGGGCGTTTCGCCTGGCCCCCGCCGGTTCAGCGGCATCCCCGCGATGGAAGATAAACGACATGAAACATGAGGTTCAACATGCGTAACACGATGTTGTGCGTAGCGGCGATGGTTGCTCTCGCCGGTTGCTCGTCCGCGTCAGGGCCGTCGTTCAGTGCCTGGTCGGTCGACCGGCAGGACGGCCAGCAGACCTATCGGGTCGAGTGCAGCGGCCTGCTCGAAAGCGCGGAAACCTGCTATCGCAAGGCGCGCGAGATTTGCCATGACGAGGCCGTGCGTCCGCTCGAGGGCGCGGCACCGCTGGGCTCGACGACCACGGACGGCAAGCCGGACTTTCGCAAGCTGATATTCCAGTGCGGCGCACCGGCACCGCAGCCGTCCACGGCCGCGCCCGCTGTTGTCCCCGCTGCCGTCCCCGTGCCGGCCCCCCTGCCGACGCACGTCACGCTGGCAGGCGATGCCAACTTCGATTTCAACAGGGCGACGCTGACTCCAGCCGCTAAGGCTCAGCTCGACAAGCTGGTTGCAAACGCGCAAGGCATGAGCTTCGGCACGGTCGCGATCGACGGCTACACCGACGGCATCGGCTCGCCGGCCTACAACCTGCGTCTGTCGCAGGCACGCGCGCGGACGGTGGCGGACTACCTGAAGTCGCACGGGCTGAACGCGGCGCGGTTCGACGTTCAGGGCCATGGCAGGACGCATCCCGTCGCGACCAACGCGACGGCCGACGGCCGGGCACAGAACCGGCGTGTCGGGATCACGTTGTCGGGAAACTAGCAGGCTAACCCCTCGGGACTCCTTGCTTCCGGATGATGTCCTCGTGTATGTCCGGAAGTTACCTGAGGTTTGGGGGTCGATTCTCCGGTTCGATCCTCTTTTTTATTCGCAGTCGACGCAGCGGGGGCGTCATGACCGGGGGCCGTCGATGGACAGGGCGGCACCGCCCGATCCGTCGGGCTACGCACGAGAAGTATCGGAACACACACAAAAAACACGAGGACTGACCTTCAGAAGGCGGAAACAACATGCGTATTGGCATCTCGCTGGCCACCCGGAATGGCCAGACTGTATGGGACAACGGGCTGGGGCAGAACGTGTTCTTCCTCGCGAAGCTGCTGCGGGCCTTGCCGGCGGTCCGGGACGTCGTGCTGCTCAATTGCGGACCCGGGCCGCGCCTGCCCGACGACGTCCGGGCGTTACTGCCGGACCTGAAGCTGCTGCCGGCCAGAGAGGCGACCGAGCTGATCGACGTCGCGATCGAAATGAGCGGCGGGCTCGATATCGAGTGGCTCGATTATTTTCGGGCGCGCGGCAGGCGCGTCGTCTATTTCTGCTGCGGGCAGCCGTATGCCGGATTGGTCGAGCCGGGCGTGTTCAGGCGGGGCGGCTATTTCGCGCGCGCGGACCGCTGCGACGAGATCTGGATTCTGCCCAAGGACCGCGTCTTCCGGCCGATGCTCGAAACGCTGCATCGCTGCCCGGTCGTCGAGGTGCCGTATCTGTGGGACCCGATGTTCATCGACGGGCGCGCCCGCATGCTGGGCGACGCAGGGCAGCGCTTCGGATTCGAGCCGGCGAGCGGTTCCACCGACACGCCGCGCGCGCTGCGCGCCGCGATTTTCGAGCCGAACATCTCCGTCGTGAAGTGCTGCATGATTCCCGTGCTGCTTTGCGACATGGCGTTTCGCGCCGAGCCCGGCGCGATTGCCGGTCTGAGCGTGCTCAACAGCGCCCAGTTCGAGCAGCATCCGACGTTTTCGTTCATGCGCGATTCGCTCGAACTGAATCGCGCGGGCCGCGTGCATGTCGACCACCGGCACGGCTTCGTCGACTTCATGAGCCGGGCCGCCGATGCGGTCGTCTCGCATCAATGGCAGAACGACCAGAACAATCTGCATCTGGATGCGCTGTACGGCGGTTATCCGCTCGTCCACAACTCGGCGTGGCTCTCCGGCCTCGGCTACTACTACCCGGAGTTCGACGTGCGGGCCGGCGCGCAGGCGTTCCTTCGCGCGGCACGCCAGCATGATGCGGGCTTCGCGGACTATAAGCGCCGCGCGCGCGAATTTCTCGCCGGACTGCACCCGCTCGCACCCGGGAACGGCACCCGCTATTTCCAGCAGCTGCTTCACGTAACCGCCCGCGCTCATCGCGGAGGTGCAGCATGCGGAGGTGCAGCATGCTGAAGCGCCAGCGCATCAAGGTCGGCATCACGATTTTTCTGCGTGCCGGCGAGCAATCGATCTGGGAGAACGGCATCTTCCAGAACTGCTACTTCCTTGCGATGCTGCTGCGGCAATCGCCGGTCGTCGAGGCGGCTTGCCTCGTCAACGGCGGCGACGGCAACCCGTCGGATGCGAAGTCGTTTCTCGAACATTCGCCGGTGCCCGTCATCGATCTCGACACCGCGCGGGAACAGCTCGACGTCGTGATCGAACTGAGCGCGCAGCTGAATCCGGACTGGGCGCGCAGCTTCTGCGACCGCGGCGGCCGCGTGATCGGCATGCGCGTCGCGAACGACTATGTGATCGACATCGAGCGGATGATGTTCGGCATGTCGCACGGGCTGCTGTTCTCCGGCACGCCGTACAGCGCGATCTGGACGCTGCCCGCCTTCGCGAAGACCTGCACCGGCTATTACGAGGCGGGCTCGCGCGCGCCGGTGAAGGTCATGCAGCACCTGTGGAATCCGGCGCTGCTGGAGCGTTCGCTGAAGCCGGCCCACGCCGGTGGCACGTTCGGCTATGTAGCGGGCCGCTCGCGCTGGCGCCTCGCGATTCTCGAACCGAACATCTGCATGGTCAAGACGGCGCATATCGCGATGCTGATTGCGGATCTCGCGTACCGGCAGGACCCGGAATGCGTCGAGTATCTGCGCGTGTTCAATGCGATGCCGCTCAAGGAAGAGGCCTCCTTTGTCGGCTTCGCGCGCAGTCTCGATCTGACGCAGCACGGGCGGGCGACCTACGAGCCGAGATTGCCGGTCTACGAGATCCTGACCGTGCAGGCCGATGCGGTGATCTCGCATCAATGGGAAAACGCCCAGAACTATCTGTACTACGAGGCGTTGTACGGCGGCTATCCGCTGATTCACAACTCCACGCTGATCGGCCATTGCGGCTATCGCTACGACGGCTTCGACTGTCAGGACGGCGCGCTCGCGTTGCGGCGCGCGTTCGCGGAGCATGACCTGAGACTGGACGACTACCGCCGCGAGGCGGGAGACTTTCTCGCCTCGCTGGACCCGGAGTTGCCCGCCAACGTCGAGCAGTACAGCGCGGCGCTCACCGCGGTTTTCGAGGGGGCATGATGAACACGAAACGTCGTATGCGCTCCCGTACCGCGATGGCCGCGGGCTTCGCGCTGGCGCTCGCATGGGCGGCCGTGCAACCGGCCGGCTTCGCGCAGGCGCAGCCGCTGCCCGCGGCCGGTCCTGTCGCGGGCCCTGTCGCTGGCCCCGTCGCCGGTCCCGCCAACGGGCCGGCCGCGAGACCCGCAGCCGGCACCGTGCTCGCGCAGGCCGCGCAGGAAATCGGCATTCACCGCTGTTACGACGCCGTCGCGCAGATCTCGGCGCGCGTATTCGACCGCGCCTCCCGAGCGGACGTGCTGCTCGACTGGCAGCGCTCGGGTCCCGATACCGGGCCGTTCTTCTCGCTGTCCGGCATCGCCTTTCCGCAATCGTCGGCGCTGCTGTCGCTCGTCACGGTGCCGGGCGCCGGCGGCGGCTGTTCGGTCGTGGCCGAGCGTATTTCCAGCGCACCGTTGCCCTGCGCACAGGTGGCGCGCAGCGAACTGAGCGGCTATCGCGCCACGCCGCTCGTCAGATCCGTCATGGTCTATACCGAAGCGGCGCATCCGCGCGAGGCCGTCGTGCTCGTCGACACGCCGCCTTCGTGCCTGATCCTGCGCCGTCAGGTGCAATTCCCGCGGGAGGCCGCACAATGAACGCACTGCATGCTTCGGAGCACGAAGCTCCCGGCCCGCGCCCGCTGCGGATCGGCATCACGATCGGCCTGCACCATGAGGCCGAGAGCCTGTGGGTCAACGGCATCAAACAGAATGCGCTGTACCTGATGCGGGTGTTCCAGCATTCGCCGCTGCGCCACCAGGTGGTGCTCGTCAACACGACTTCGGTGGCGATTACGGCGAAGCTGCCGTGGGATCTCGAACGCTACCCGGTGCGGCGCTTCGAGGACGTGAAAGACAGCCTCGACGTCCTGATCGAGCTCGGCGGCCAGATCAATGCCGGTCAGACCGGGTACATCAGGGCGCGCGGCACGAAGCTCGTCAGCTACTGCTGCGGGCCGGAATACGTGCAGCTGATGGAAGCGATGATCTTCAACCGCAGGATGGCCGACTCGATCTTCATCAATCAATGCTACGACGAGGTCTGGGTCATTCCCCAGGTGGTCGAGACGAGCCTGCCGTTCTTCAGGACCTTGCGCCGCTGTCCGGCGCGTGAAGTGCCGTTCGTCTGGGATCCGATGTGCATCGAAGCGCGCGCGCGCGAGCTGCCCCATCACGGCGAATACCGCCCCGCCAGGGGACCGCGCCGGCTCTCCGTCATGGAGGCGAACCTCGACGTGCTGAAGTTCTGCCTCTATCCGATGCTGATCGCGGAGAACGCGTACCGGATCGTCGGCGACGGGATTTCGCATCTGCACGTCACCAATGCGGAACGTCTCGCGACGCAGTGCCCCGAGTTCATCGGCATCGCGCGTTATCTGGACCTCGTGCGCGACCGCAAGGCGAGCTTCGTCGGTCACTTCGAAACGCCGGAGTTTCTCGCGGAACATACGGACATCGTCGTGTCCCATCAATGGGGGCTGGCGCTGAACTACTTCTACTTCGACGTGTGCTGGAACGGCTATCCGTTCGTGCACAACGCGCAACTGTGCCGCGAGCTCGGCTACTACTACGCCGGTAACGACGTCGACGAAGGCGCGCGCCAGCTCGTGCAGGCGATCCGCCATCACGATGCCGACTGGGAAGGGTATCGGGACCGTCAGCGCCGCATCATCGCGCGCTATCTGTCGACGAACGCCGAAGTCGTGGCGCGCTATGACGGGTTGCTGCTGCAGCTGGA
>NZ_JAAGPQ010000173.1:0-5656 GCF_017104985.1 Paraburkholderia sp. Ac-20342
CATAATCTCGTTTCTCTGCTGCAGACGCAGCGACGCGAACGAAGCGGTGCCGGGTGGTGTTGGGCATGGTTGAGTGAGCGGACTGATCTTTAAAAACCAACAGCCGATAAGTGTGGGCGCTTGATGCGGGGTGCGGACCTGATCTTCGGATCGGGTCAAGGCAAAAGTATCAAGAGTCTCACACAGTAAAGAGGAAGGTTTGCCTGTTGAGAGACAGGTTAATCATCGTCAGTACGTTGAGTGAGCGACCGGGTTCGAGAGAGCCCGAAAACAGTAACAGGTTTGAACTGAAGAGTTTGATCCTGGCTCAGATTGAACGCTGGCGGCATGCCTTACACATGCAAGTCGGACGGCAGCGCGGGCTTCGGCCTGGCGGCGAGTGGCGAACGGGTGAGTAATACATCGGAACGTGTCCTGGAGTGGGGGATAGCCCGGCGAAAGCCGGATTAATACCGCATACGCTCGGGAGAGGAAAGCGGGGGCTCGCAAGACCTCGCGCTCAAGGGGCGGCCGATGGCAGATTAGGTAGTTGGTGGGGTAAAGGCCTACCAAGCCGACGATCTGTAGCTGGTCTGAGAGGACGACCAGCCACACTGGGACTGAGACACGGCCCAGACTCCTACGGGAGGCAGCAGTGGGGAATTTTGGACAATGGGGGCAACCCTGATCCAGCAATGCCGCGTGTGTGAAGAAGGCCTTCGGGTTGTAAAGCACTTTTGTCCGGGAAGAAAGCCCTTTCGATAATACCGGAGGGGGATGACGGTACTGGAAGAATAAGCACCGGCTAACTACGTGCCAGCAGCCGCGGTAATACGTAGGGTGCGAGCGTTAATCGGAATTACTGGGCGTAAAGCGTGCGCAGGCGGTGCTGTAAGACCGATGTGAAATCCCCGGGCTTAACCTGGGAACTGCATTGGTGACTGCAGCGCTGGAGTATGGCAGAGGGGGGTGGAATTCCACGTGTAGCAGTGAAATGCGTAGAGATGTGGAGGAACACCGATGGCGAAGGCAGCCCCCTGGGCCAATACTGACGCTCATGCACGAAAGCGTGGGGAGCAAACAGGATTAGATACCCTGGTAGTCCACGCCCTAAACGATGTCAACTGGTTGTCGGGCCTTCATTGGCTTGGTAACGTAGCTAACGCGTGAAGTTGACCGCCTGGGGAGTACGGTCGCAAGATTAAAACTCAAAGGAATTGACGGGGACCCGCACAAGCGGTGGATGATGTGGATTAATTCGATGCAACGCGAAAAACCTTACCTACCCTTGACATGGATGGAAGCCTGATGAGAGTTGGGTGTGCCCGAAAGGGAGCCATCACACAGGTGCTGCATGGCTGTCGTCAGCTCGTGTCGTGAGATGTTGGGTTAAGTCCCGCAACGAGCGCAACCCTTGTCCCTAGTTGCTACGCAAGAGCACTCCAGGGAGACTGCCGGTGACAAACCGGAGGAAGGTGGGGATGACGTCAAGTCCTCATGGCCCTTATGGGTAGGGCTTCACACGTCATACAATGGTCGGAACAGAGGGTTGCCAAGCCGCGAGGTGGAGCCAATCCCAGAAAACCGATCGTAGTCCGGATCGCACTCTGCAACTCGAGTGCGTGAAGCTGGAATCGCTAGTAATCGCGGATCAGCATGCCGCGGTGAATACGTTCCCGGGTCTTGTACACACCGCCCGTCACACCATGGGAGTGGGTTTCACCAGAAGTAGGTAGCCTAACCGCAAGGAGGGCGCTTACCACGGTGGGATTCATGACTGGGGTGAAGTCGTAACAAGGTAGCCGTATCGGAAGGTGCGGCTGGATCACCTCCTTTCCAGAGCTAGCATCTCTATCAAGTGCTCACGCTTATCGGCTGTGGTTAGCAGAAGAAACGCAGACAGACGCAGGGGTCTGTAGCTCAGTCGGTTAGAGCACCGTCTTGATAAGGCGGGGGTCGATGGTTCGAATCCATCCAGACCCACCATCTTTGTCTGTGGTGCTGACAGATCTCTGGGTGCGGGCAGATAGTCGTATCTGTAGTATGACTGGGGGATTAGCTCAGCTGGGAGAGCACCTGCTTTGCAAGCAGGGGGTCGTCGGTTCGATCCCGTCATCCTCCACCAATCTTCAATGCGCAGGGTTCTGCACGAGTGCAGAGCGTTGCGCATTGGCGATTGAGCCAGTCAGAGCGATGTGAGGCAACTCGCAATCGGCTGTCGTTCTTTAACAATCAGGAAGAAGTAGTAAAGAGATTCACGAAAGCGTACTTAGAGATGGGTAGGCGAGTAGGTGAATCAGGGTTGTGATTGTATCGATGTATTTTAAGGGCGATCGGAAGGTCGTCTTGGAATACGGCGCAACACGAATACTCAACCTGTAGCGGGTGAGTCTCGCGAAGAGACATACCTGTTATAGGGTCAAGCGAACAAGTGCATGTGGTGGATGCCTTGGCGATCACAGGCGATGAAGGACGCGGTAGCCTGCGAAAAGCTCCGGGGAGCTGGCAAACAAGCTTTGATCCGGAGATGTCCGAATGGGGAAACCCACTCCTAATGGAGTATCCATGACTGAATACATAGGTCATGTGAAGCGAACGCGGTGAACTGAAACATCTAAGTAACCGCAGGAAAAGAAATCAACCGAGATTCCCAAAGTAGTGGCGAGCGAAATGGGATCAGCCTGTACTCTTTATCTGTACTGTTAGTCGAATGCTCTGGAAAGTGCAGCCATAGCGGGTGATAGCCCCGTAGACGAAAACAGCATGGAAGAACTGGGTGTACGAGAAGTAGGGCGGGACACGTGAAATCCTGTCTGAAGATGGGGGGACCATCCTCCAAGGCTAAATACTCGTGATCGACCGATAGTGAACCAGTACCGTGAGGGAAAGGCGAAAAGAACCCCGGGAGGGGAGTGAAACAGATCCTGAAACCGCATGCATACAAACAGTCGGAGCCTCTTCGGGGGTGACGGCGTACCTTTTGTATAATGGGTCAGCGACTTACATTCAGTGGCGAGCTTAACCGATTAGGGCAGGCGTAGCGAAAGCGAGTCCGAACAGGGCGATTAGTCGCTGGGTGTAGACCCGAAACCAGGTGATCTATCCATGGCCAGGTTGAAGGCACGGTAACACGTGCTGGAGGACCGAACCCACTAACGTTGAAAAGTTAGGGGATGAGCTGTGGATAGGGGTGAAAGGCTAAACAAACCTGGAAATAGCTGGTTCTCTCCGAAAACTATTTAGGTAGTGCCTCGTGTATCACCTTCGGGGGTAGAGCACTGTCATGGTTGTGGGGTCCATTGCGGATTACTTCGCCATAGCAAACTCCGAATACCGAAGAGTGCAATCACGGGAGACAGACATCGGGTGCTAACGTCCGGTGTCAAGAGGGAAACAACCCAGACCGCCAGCTAAGGTCCCCAAATATGGCTAAGTGGGAAACGAAGTGGGAAGGCTAAAACAGTCAGGAGGTTGGCTTAGAAGCAGCCACCCTTTAAAGAAAGCGTAATAGCTCACTGATCGAGTCGTCCTGCGCGGAAGATGTAACGGGGCTAAGCCATATACCGAAGCTGCGGATGCACATTGATGTGCATGGTAGGAGAGCGTTCCGTAAGCCTGCGAAGGTGCACTGGAAAGTGTGCTGGAGGTATCGGAAGTGCGAATGCTGACATGAGTAGCGATAAAGGGGGTGAAAGGCCCCCTCGCCGTAAGCCCAAGGTTTCCTACGCAACGTTCATCGGCGTAGGGTGAGTCGGCCCCTAAGGCGAGGCAGAAATGCGTAGCTGATGGGAAGCAGGTTAATATTCCTGCACCATTGTTAAATGCGATGGGGGGACGGATCGCGGAAGGTTGTCCGGGTGTTGGAAGTCCCGGTCCTTGCATTGGAGAAGGCGCTTTGGCAAATCCGGGCGCGGAATTCAAGGGTGCGAGGCCATTCACTTCGGTGAAGAAGCAATCGGAAGTGGTTCCAAGAAAAGCCTCTAAGCTTCAGTTTAACAAGACCGTACCGCAAACCGACACAGGTGGGCGAGATGAGTATTCTAAGGCGCTTGAGAGAACCCGGGAGAAGGAACTCGGCAAACTGGTACCGTAACTTCGGGATAAGGTACGCCCCTGTAGCTTGACTGGCTCGCGCCAGAAGGGTGAAGGGGTTGCAATAAACTGGTGGCTGCGACTGTTTAATAAAAACACAGCACTCTGCAAACACGAAAGTGGACGTATAGGGTGTGACGCCTGCCCGGTGCCGGAAGATTAAATGATGGGGTGCAAGCTCCTGATTGAAGTCCCGGTAAACGGCGGCCGTAACTATAACGGTCCTAAGGTAGCGAAATTCCTTGTCGGGTAAGTTCCGACCTGCACGAATGGCGTAACGATGGCCACACTGTCTCCTCCCGGGACTCAGCGAAGTTGAAGTGTTTGTGATGATGCAATCTCCCCGCGGCTAGACGGAAAGACCCCATGAACCTTTACTGTAGCTTTGCATTGGACTTTGAACCGGTCTGTGTAGGATAGGTGGGAGGCTGTGAAGCGGGAACGCCAGTTTCCGTGGAGCCGTCCTTGAAATACCACCCTGATCTGTTTGAGGTTCTAACCTTGGCCCGTAATCCGGGTTGGGGACAGTGCATGGTAGGCAGTTTGACTGGGGCGGTCTCCTCCCAAAGTGTAACGGAGGAGTACGAAGGTACGCTAGGTACGGTCGGAAATCGTGCTGATAGTGCAATGGCATAAGCGTGCTTGACTGTGAGACTGACAAGTCGAACAGGTGCGAAAGCAGGTCATAGTGATCCGGTGGTTCTGTATGGAAGGGCCATCGCTCAACGGATAAAAGGTACTCTGGGGATAACAGGCTGATACCGCCCAAGAGTTCATATCGACGGCGGTGTTTGGCACCTCGATGTCGGCTCATCTCATCCTGGGGCTGTAGCCGGTCCCAAGGGTATGGCTGTTCGCCATTTAAAGAGGTACGTGAGCTGGGTTTAAAACGTCGTGAGACAGTTTGGTCCCTATCTGCCGTGGGCGCTGGATATTTGAAGGGGGCTGCTCCTAGTACGAGAGGACCGGAGTGGACGAACCTCTGGTGTACCGGTTGTCACGCCAGTGGCATCGCCGGGTAGCTATGTTCGGAAGAGATAACCGCTGAAAGCATCTAAGCGGGAAACTCGCCTTAAGATGAGATATCCCCGGGGCTTCGAGCCCCTTGAAGGGTCGTTCAAGACCAGGACGTTGATAGGTCAGGTGTGCACGTGCAGTAATGCACTGAGCTAACTGATACTAATTGCCCGTAAGGCTTGATCCTATAACAGGTGTGTCTCGACACCGTTAGTGCTTCAGCTGCCGGCCGGCGTGAGTGCTTCAGCACTTGCGCCGGGCCCATGCAAAGCGCCTGCGGGTGTCCGATCCCCGAAGAAGGGGATACGCTGGAACTCCAGAAGGAGTGACCAGAACACGCGGTTGAGTGATCGATGTTGTGCCAGAAACAACGCAACTCCCACACGAATCCTTTACGCTTCTTCCCGATTGGCTGTGGCGCGAAAACCCGCGACGCAGCAACCCGTCATGCCTGATGACCATAGCGAGTCGGTCCCACCCCTTCCCATCCCGAACAGGACCGTGAAACGACTCCACGCCGATGATAGTGCGGATTGCCCGTGTGAAAGTAGGTAATCGTCAGGCTCCT
>NZ_JAAGPQ010000174.1:0-233 GCF_017104985.1 Paraburkholderia sp. Ac-20342
AAGTTGGAAAGAGGGAGGAGGTGGACGAGAAGATTGTGAAGAGTGTGGCAGACAGAAAGAATGGAGAAGAAGAGTCGAGATGTGGCGAGAAGTAGAAGGAGGGAGTGAAGAGGACGAAGGAAAGAGGAATGATAGTGATGGGTAAAAGAGTGAGACGATAAAGACATGAGATAAAGAATTGTTTTGTATGTAATGATTGAGCTGTCAAGGATATTTATTTTTTTTTTTTTTTT
>NZ_JAAGPQ010000175.1:0-5135 GCF_017104985.1 Paraburkholderia sp. Ac-20342
TGCGGTCAGCGCGCGGGAATTCCTACGGGGAGGCGACGCCAGCGAAGCGCCGGCGGGAACGGGGTACGGGGCCTGCATGTTAGTGCGGCAGCACGCCGCCTAGGCGGCGTGTCGGACAGGACATCGTCATGTTCGGAAAATCAGCAGCGAAATGAACAGGGTGGTCACGAAACCAATCAGCAATTCCATCTCGAACTCCTTGCTCAAGTTGAGTGGGTTTAGCTGGCTGGCATGAATACTGGCTTGCTGACGGCAGTGGGATAACAGCGACTGTACCGCAAATCATGCGACATCCTGATGTCGCATTAAGCGCTACATTAAATGTGCGCAAAGCGTCGGGGCATTGAAACGGGTGGGTACGGCTCGCGCCGCACCCCGAAAGCTGGACTCAGGCTGCCTTGCGTTCGTAGAACGAGACCGTAGCCATTTCGACCACCTGCGCACGATGTTCGACGACCACGCCGCACCGGCTCGCGCAGACGCCGCTTTGCAGCATGACGTCGCGCACCGACTCCTCGCACTTGCCGCAGCAGGAGGCGACGCCGAGCTCGAACTGGAGTTCGTCGAACGAGTCGATGCCGTCCGCGATCGAGGAGCGGATGGTTCGGTCGGAAACGGATTTGCAGACACACACAATCATGGCAGGCGTCATAGCTAACGTTAATGCGAATTATTATCATTTTGTTTGGGCCGTTTGGCAAGCGCCCTGAATGATTTTTTGTAACAAAACCAGACTCATAGGAGGGATTTTGAGGCGGGAAGGGGGGCCGGAACGAGGACGCTAGAGGGGGAAAATGGCGGGAAGGCGCGGATGTGGTGGGGCGTTGTGCGGCTCGGTGGTTGGGTGCGACCCAATCGGGGGCGGGACGAAAGTGCGCTGCAATGGCGCAGGCGGCGTCCGGGCGACGCCTGGCTGGCGGGGTACGGAAATATGCAAGCCGCGTAATCTTGCCGAAAACCCTGCCGGAAGCCGCTTGGGCGGCAGCGCCTGGGCGCGTCGCGCTTTATGCCGCTCGCGAATCCGGTCCGGCCGTCCGCCGCGAGGCAATCAATACTCGCTCGACGCTCGCTTCGATTCCCAGCAGCGTCGCGGTGAGCTGTTGCTGGTGGAGACCGTCGTCGGTGGAATAGAAGCGCGGCAGCGGTGTGCCGGCGGCGGGCGCGGTGGCGCGCAGGCCGTACTGGTCCAGTACGCGTTCCAGTTGACGCGCGATCGCCACGCTCGTGTCGATCAGCGCGAGCCGGTCGCCGACGATGTCGCGGATCGCCGCATCGAGAAACGGGTAGTGGGTGCAGCCGAGCACGAGCGTGTCGGCGTCCGCGTCGAGCATTGGTTCGAGATAGCTGCGCAGCAGCGCGCGCAATTCGGCCGAGCTCACGTCGCAGCGCTCGACCGCCTGCACGAGCCCATGTCCCGGCTGGCACAGAAAGCGGCAGTCGGCGGCGTAGCGTTCGAGCAGCCCCTGGAAGCGGGCGCTGCGCAGGGTCGCCTGTGTCGCGAGCACGCCCGCGACGCGGCTTTTCGACTGCAACGCGGCGGGCTTGATGCCGGGTTCGACGCCGATCAGCGGAATCGGCAACTTTTCGCGCACTAGCGCGATCGATTGCGCGGTCGCCGTGTTGCAGGCGACCACGAGTGCCTTCGCGCCTTGCCCCATCAGCCATTCGCCGATCGCGAGCGTACGGTCGGCGATGAAGTCGTCGTCGCGCTCGCCATACGGCGCGTACAGCGAATCGGCGACATAGAGCAGCGTCTCGTCAGGCAGTTGCGCCCGCACCGCCCGCAGCACCGACAGACCGCCCAGGCCCGAATCGAAAATGCCGACCGGTGCCTGCAACGCGGCGCCAGCGGTGAAAGTCCGGACGGTCGGGGACGGCGATTGAGCAGACATAGGCGAGGAAAACGTGCGTGACGCTACGCTTGGCGAAAAGGCGGAAACGGCCGAAGCCGGCACAGACGGAAACGACGAACGGCGCAAACGGCAAACAGGAAACGGCAAACAGCGAAAACAGGAAACGGCGCAGCGCGCAAAGTGCGCAAGTATATCGTCCGCGCGGCGCGGTCCGTCTCGCACGCAGGTTCGCTCGCGGATAAACGAACCCTTGCGCCACCGCGCGGGATATTGCAGCCGGCTTCGCTCAGGACTCGACCGAACCCATCGCGCTTTGCTGGTAATTCTGGATGCCGACCTTGTCGATCAGATCGAGCTGCGTTTCGAGCCAGTCGATATGTTCTTCGGTGTCGTCGAGAATCTTCGTGAAGATTTCGCGCGAGATGAAGTCGCGAACCGATTCACAGTAGACGATGGCTTCCTTGCAGGTGCTCTGCGAAATCTGTTCGAGCTTCAGATCGCATTCGAGGATTTCTTTGGTTTCCTCACCGATCAGCAGCTTGTGCAGGTCCTGCAGATTCGGCAGGCCGTCGAGCATGAAAATACGTTCGATGAGCCAGTCGGCATGTTTCATTTCGCCGATCGACTCGTCGTATTCATGCTTGCCGAGCTTGTCGAGACCCCAGTGCTTGTACATCCGCGCATGCAGGAAGTACTGGTTGATGGCGGTCAGTTCGTTCTTGAGCTGCGCGTTCAGGTATTCGATGACCTTCTTGTCGCCTTGCATGTTAATTCCTTATGTGGGGACCTTGAATTTCCAACAACAATAAACGCCATACCTGAAAAAGCCAAGCTTACGGACACAACTTTTGGCATTGTTTCAGGTATTGCGTGCCGCTTTGCGCACGTCTTGCGCACAGCAAAAAAAAGCCGGGGCCGAAGCCCCGGCATCCGACCCGCGCGACGGGCACTCATTGCGAATCATTAAGCCGTGGCAACCGGAATCTTGCCGATCTTCGCCTGCCATTCCTTCGGGCCGGTCTGGTGCACCGAGGTGCCGTTCGAATCGACGGCGACCGTGACCGGCATGTCCTGCACGTCGAACTCGTAGATCGCTTCCATGCCGAGGTCTTCGAACGCGAGCACCTTCGCGCTGCGGATCGCCTTCGAGACCAGATACGCGGCGCCGCCGACGGCCATCAGATAGGCCGCCTTATGCTTCTTGATCGACTCGATCGCGACCGGGCCGCGCTCGGCCTTGCCGATCATCGAAATGAGGCCCGTTTGTCCGAGCATCGTTTCGGTGAACTTGTCCATGCGCGTGGACGTGGTCGGGCCCGCCGGGCCGACCGCTTCGTCGCGCACCGGATCGACCGGGCCGACGTAGTAGATCACGCGGTTCGTGAAGTCGACCGGCAGCTTCTCGCCCTTCGCGAGCATGTCGGCGATGCGCTTGTGCGCGGCGTCGCGGCCCGTCAGCATCTTGCCCGACAGCAGCAGCGTCTGGCCCGGCTTCCAGCTTGCGACTTCGGCCGGCGTCAGCGTGTCGAGATCGACGCGCTGGCTGGTTTCCGTGTTCGGCTCCCAGTGCACCTTCGGCCATGCGTCGAGCGACGGCGCTTCGAGCTTCGCCACGCCCGAGCCGTCGAGCGTGAAGTGCGCGTGACGCGTGGCCGCGCAGTTCGGGATGATCGCGATCGGCTTCGACGCGGCGTGCGTCGGCGCGGCCATGATCTTCACGTCGAGCACGGTGGCGAGACCGCCGAGACCCTGCGCGCCGATGCCGAGTGCGTTGACCTTCTCGTGCAGTTCGACGCGCAGTTCTTCGATCCAGTCCTGCGGGCCGCGCGCGATCACGTCCTGAATGTCGATCGGGTCCATCAGCGATTCCTTCGCCATCAGCATCGCCTTCTCGGCGGTGCCGCCGATGCCGATGCCGAGCATGCCCGGCGGGCACCAGCCGGCACCCATCGTCGGCACGGTCTTGAGCACCCAGTCGACGATCGAATCGGACGGGTTCAGCATCGCGAACTTCGACTTGTTTTCCGAGCCGCCGCCCTTGGCCGCGACCTGCACGTCGATCTTGTCGCCCGGCACGATCTCATAGTGGATCACGGCCGGCGTGTTGTCCTTCGTGTTCTTGCGCGCGCCTTCGGGCGGGCTCACGATCGAGGCGCGCAGCACGTTGTCGGGGTTCATGTAGCCGCGGCGCACGCCTTCGTTGATCATGTCGGTGACGCTCATCGTCGCGCCGTCCCAACGCACGTCCATGCCGACCTTCACGAACACCGTGACGATGCCGGTGTCCTGGCAGATCGGGCGCTTGCCTTCGGCGCACATGCGGCTGTTGGTCAGGATCTGCGCGATCGCGTCCTTCGCCGCCGGGCTCTGTTCGAGCTCGTAGGCGCGGCCGAGCGCTTCGATGTAGTCGAGCGGATGGTAATAGCTGATGTACTGCAGCGAATCAGCGATGCTCTGGATCAGGTCTTCCTGTTTGATGACGGTCATGGCTAGCTCAGTGGGGAGGGGCGCTTGTTATCGGATCGCAGCGCGGTGCGGTCAGTCTTGCGCCTTCAGGGGAGTGGAAACCTTGATGCCGCCCACGGCGTGCAAGGCCGCGGGCTCTTCGAAATGCCTGGGGTGCGTGTGCGTGGTGAGGCGGTCGACGAGCGCCATCACGAGCGCGGACACGAGGAACGCGACATGGATGATGACCTGCCACATGATCGTGTGCGTCGTGTTCTGGTCGGGGCTGATGAAGGTCTTCAGCAGATGGATCGACGAGATGCTGATGAGCGCCATCGAGAGCTTCACTTTCAGCACGCCGGCGTTGACGTGATCGAGCCACTCCGGTTCATCCGGATGGCCATCGAGACCGAGGCGCGAGACGAACGTTTCATACCCGCCGATGATGACCATGATCAGCAGGTTCGAGATCATCACCACGTCGATCAGGCCCAGCACGACGAGCATGATGCTGGTCTCGTCGAGCTTCATCGAATCCGTGACCAGATGCCAGACTTCCTTGAGGAACAGCACGACGTAGACCGCTTGCGCGACGATCAGGCCGAGATAGAGCGGCACCTGCAGCCAGCGGCTCATGAAAATGAGGACGGGCAGCGGACGCATCGGGCGGCGCTGACGGGCGGAGTCGGGTCGCGAAGCGGACATAGGCAGGAGTCGGACGAAGTGCTTTGACGGAACACGGGCCAATGCGCCGGCGGCATGCCGGCCGGCGCACGTGAGCCCGGCGCGCGCGGCGGGCAGCGTCTCGGGCAGCGGGCCCGAGCGCTTACCCGGCAC
>NZ_JAAGPQ010000176.1:0-5071 GCF_017104985.1 Paraburkholderia sp. Ac-20342
CCGCGCGCCGCTTCGCGCGCTCGCGCGGCCGGCCGCGCATGCAGACCGCCCGCGTGCGTCAGCGTGATCTGGCGACGTGCTTCGGTCTCGACCTGGGCGGCGCTCG
Source organism: Paraburkholderia sp. Ac-20342 (assembly GCF_017104985.1). Lineage (NCBI taxonomy): Bacteria > Pseudomonadati > Pseudomonadota > Betaproteobacteria > Burkholderiales > Burkholderiaceae > Paraburkholderia > Paraburkholderia sp. Ac-20342. The sequence continues at coordinate 107 of NZ_JAAGPQ010000176.1, forward strand.
CCTCGCGCACGGCCTCGGTGTTCACGCCGTCGCGCGCGCGCAGCACCAGCAGCGGCGTTTCGCCGGCCTTCACCGGGCCTGCCGGCGCGCGCTCGATCACCTCGAACGCATCCGAATTGGCGATCGCGATCACCGAGACGAGGCTCGGCGCATTGAGCGCGATCTGGTCCTGATCGAACTCGATCAGCACGTCGCCGGCATGCACGTGCGCGCCCGGCTCGACCATCGGCGCAAACCCCTTGCCGTTCAGCCCGACCGTATCGATGCCGATATGCAGCAGAATTTCCGCGCCCTCGGCGCTCGCGAGCGTGACCGCGTGGCCGGTGCGCGCGAGATGCGTGACGACGCCGTCGCACGGCGCGACCAGGCGACCTTCCAGCGGATCGATGCCGATGCCGTCACCGAACATGCCGCCCGAAAACACCGGGTCCGGCACGTTCTCAAGCGGCACGACCGGACCGGTCAGCGGTGCGAGCAAAACAATGTGATCTTCGGAATGACTCATGAGGCTGGACTTTTCGACACGTCGCATCTGCATTCTCGTCAGTGAGTTTCGGTGACTTTGTTGAGATGGCGCGGCGCATCGGGATTGCGCCCGCGCGCGGCGGCAAGGTCCGCGGCCATCACGTAAAAGGACAGGATCGCGGCGATCGGATCGAGCGCCGTGTGTGCGGTTGAAACAAGCGGCAGCGACGCGTCGGCCACGTCGTCGGGCGCGGCGAGCAGCACGCGCGCGCCGCGCGCGCGCATGTCGTGCGCGAGTTGCAGGAGGCCCGCCTGCTCCGGTCCGCGCGGCGCGAACACGAGCAGCGGATAGTCGCGATCGATCAGCTCCATCGGACCGTGACGCACTTCCGCGCTCGAAAACGCTTCGGCCTGGATGCCCGAGGTTTCCTTCAGCTTCAGCGCGGCTTCCTGCGCGATCGCGAGACCGAGGCCCCGGCCGATCACGATCATCCGTTCGATGCCGCGCAGTTCGTTCACGGCCATCGACCAGTCGAGCCGGCCCGCGCGCTCCAGCGCCTCGGGCAGCGTGTTCAGCGCGCCGAGCAGTTCGGCGTCGTTCTGCCAATGCGCGACCAGTTGCGCGGAAATCGACAGCATCGCGATATAGCTCTTGGTCGCGGCGACGCTCAGTTCGGGACCGGCGACGAGCGGCAGATGCCACTCGCACGCATCCGCGAGCGGCGACGCCGGCGCGTTCACGGCGGCGACCGTCAACGCCCCAGCACTGCGCAACGCGTTCATCGTGCCGACAAGGTCCGGGCTCTTGCCCGATTGCGAGAACGCGAGCGCAAGCTGGTCGCGCACCTGCAACGGCGCCTGCTGCAACGTCGCGACCGACATCGGCAGCGACGCGACCGGCACGCCGAGGCGGCTCATCGTCAGCGAGGCGAAGTAACTGGCGGCGTGGTCCGAACTGCCGCGCGCGACCGTCAATGCGACGTGGCGCGGCTGTTGCGCGAGCGTCGCGGCGAGCGCCGCGACGCGCGAGGTGTCCTCGAGTTGCGCGGCGACCGTCCCGGCGGACGCGAGCGCTTCTTTAAGCATATTCGACAATGGCTTCTCCTTCGACGTAAGTCGCGGTCAAGGTCAGTTCGCGATCGAACACGACCACGTCGGCCCACGCGCCGCGCGCGATACGGCCGCGGTCTTCGATGCCGAGATAGTCGGCGGCATAGCGCGACAAACGGTGTGATACATCGGCGATCGGCAAGCCGATCGAAACGAGATTGCGCAGCGCCTGATCCATCGTCAGCGTGCTGCCCGCAAGCGTGCCGTCGGCGAGACGCACGCCGCCCAAGCACTTGGTCACGTGCTGGCTGCCGAGGCGGTATTCGCCGTCGGGCATGCCGGTGGCCGAGGTGCTGTCCGTCACCACGTAGAGACGCGGAATCGCACGCAGCGCGGCGCGGATCGCGCCCGGATGGACGTGCAGCAGATCGGGAATGATTTCGGCGTATTCGGCATGCGCGAGCGCCGCGCCGACGAGGCCGGGGTTGCGGTGATGCAGCGGCGACATCGCGTTGAACAGGTGCGTGAAGCCGCACGCGCCGTGCTTGAGCGCGGCGACGGCGTCGTCATAGGTGCCGAGCGAATGGCCGAGCTGCACGCGCACGCCGCGCGCCGCCATCTCGGAGATGATCTCCATATGGCCGGCGATCTCGGGCGCGAGCGTGACGACGCGAATCGGTGCGATCGACAGATACTTGAGCACCTCGTCCATCACCGCCGACACGGCCGCGTCCGGCTGCGCGCCGAGCTTGCCGGGGTTGATGTACGGCCCTTCCAGATGCACCCCGAGCACGCGCGCGCCGCCCGGCGTGCGCACCCGCGTGACATTGCCGAGCCCGGCGACCACGCTCATCAGCTCCTCGCGCGGCGCGGTCATCGTGGTCGCGAGCAGGCTCGTCGTGCCGTGGCGCGCATGCGTGCGCGTGATCGTTTCGATCGCGTCGCCGGCTTCCATCACGTCGGAGCCGCCGCCGCCGTGCACGTGCAGGTCGATGAAGCCAGGCAGGATGTAGGGCGCGTCGTTCGTCGACGGATCGGCGCGCTCGCCGGTCAGTGCCGTGATACGGCCGTTTTCGTATTCGAGCGTGCCGTGAATCCACCCGTCGGTGGTGAGTATGTTTCCGGTCAGCATGAGTCTCTCTGGTGCGTGATACGTATGCAGCAAATTCGTGTGCCCCGGCTCGCGGCCCTAGCAAGCCGCGCCGCCCGGATACGCGCTTCAGGTGCGCAGTTCGGCGACGAAGTCGTAGTAGTCGTCGCGACAATAGGTGTCGGTCAGTTCGATCGCACGCTGGTCCGCGCTATAGCCGATGCGCGTAATGACCAGCAGCGCCGTGCGCGATTCGATGTCCATCAGCGCGGCGATTTCGCTCGACGCGTTGACCGCGCGGAAGTGCTGCAACGCGCGCACGACCGCCACGCCGTGCTGCTCCAGATAGCTGTAGAGCGAATCGCCGATCGCCTGCGGGTCGGGTACGATCGCGACCGGCAGCGCCGAATGCTCGACCGCCATCACGATGCCGTCCGCGCGCCGCAGCCGCCGCAGGCTCGTGACGGCCGCCCCCGGCGACAGGCCCAGGTGCAGCAGTTCGTCGCGATTGGCAGCGCGCACGTCGCGCTCGAGCCACACCGAATCCGGACGGAAACCGCGCTGCTGCATCTTCTTCGTGAAGCCGGTGAGACGCGACAGCGGGTCTTCGACGCGCGGCGTGATGAAGCTGCCCGCACCGCGCGAACGCCGGATCAGGCCCTGCTCGACCAGCAGCTCGATCGCCTTGCGCGCGGTGATGCGCGACACGCCGATCGCATCCGACAAGGTGCGTTCCGACGGCAGCGCCTCGCCGGCCGACCAGACGCCGCAATGAATCGCCGTCGTCAGGTTGCGCGCGAGCTGCAGGTAGAGCGGCGTGACGTTGTGCACGTCAGGCATCAATGCGGACCAGCGAGTTTCCATGGGGCTCCAGGAGACGCCGCGAGCAGTGCGGCCCGGAAAAATAAGAGCCCATTATATAACCAACATAATACCAATCAATTAACTGGTCCCATGCTGGTATAGTACGCGGCAAAGCCTTGTCGGATAAGGCTCAGAGGCCGATTGGAACGGTGTTTCGAGACGAATTGGGAGATCGGGATTTACCCGTATCCGGTGGTTGGAACCATACCAGCGGATGCTTACCTGACTTTCGCCGGGCTCGAAAAAGCAGTCTAATCGATACCTGTTTAATACCAGTTTCGATCCACCCGTGGCGTGACGGCTTTGCTCGCCGCGGGCGTTCCAATATAGTGGCCGTGTACCAATCCCAAAAAGGTCCCGGGGAGCCGCACTTGACAGATTCCGAGGCGCAGCGGCGCGCTCACGCCGTCCGCCATTTCAATCGCTTCTATACCCTGTACATTGGCGCCCTGCATGAGCGCCTGACGAAAAGCGGGTTCTCGCTGACCGAGGTACGCGTGCTTCACGAGCTTTCTCGCGAACACACGCAAACCGCGTCGGCGCTGAGCCGCGCGCTCGGTCTCGACAGTGGCTATCTGAGCCGCCTGCTGACCAGTTTCGAACGGCGCAATCTGATTACGCGCCGCCCATCCGACACCGACGCGCGCCAATCGCTGATCGCGCTCACCGAGCACGGCCATGCGACCTACGCGCCGCTCGACGCCGCCGCCACGCAGGACGCGCTGGCCCTGCTCGACCGGCTCGACATGCACTCGCAGCAGCAACTGATTGGCGCGATGAGGCTGATCGAGCGCCTGCTGCGCGAGCGGCCCAGGCACGAACTCGTCGTGCTGCGCCCGCCGCACGCCGGCGAATGCGGCTGGCTCGTGCATCGGCAGGCCCAGTGGTTCGCCGCGCAATACGGCTGGGATCAGACATTCGAAGGATTGCTCGCGCGGGTGGTCGCCGAGTACGCGCAGCGCAACGATCCGCTGCGCGAGCAATGCTGGATCGCCGAACAGGACGGTCTCGTGACCGGCTCGGCATGCATCGTCGGCGTATCGACGACGGTGGCGAGCGTGCGTTTGCTGTGGGTCGAACCGGACATGCGGCGCTTCGGCATCGGCACTCAGCTGCTCAGAGAATGCGTGCGTTTCGCGCGACGGGTCGGTTATACGAAACTCACGCTCGCCACCGCGAGCGCGTTGGCGGAACCGCGGCGGCTCTGCGAGCGCATGGGCTTCGTGCTGACCAGTGCCGTGGACACGCACCGTTTCGGCCGCGATCTGACGCTCGAACGATGGGAGCTGGAGCTCTAGCCACGGCCGCAAAAGAAAAGGCGCGGCACGACCAGTGTCGCGCCGCGCCTCGCCAGGCCGGAGATGCGTCGCTTAGAACCCTTAACAAAATGAACAAAGGGGCTGGTAAGAAGCGCTCATGATGAAGCAGCCGGCTGAGGGTGGTAGCCGAGGTCGGCAAGCCGCTTGAGCAGGCGTTGGATGGTTTTTCCGGTGTCG
>NZ_JAAGPQ010000177.1:0-4994 GCF_017104985.1 Paraburkholderia sp. Ac-20342
CCGACGGCACGCCGGTATGGCTCGGCGGACCCGGCGGCAGCGCGCGCGTGCTTGCGGCCGCGGCGCCGCGCATCGCGCCGTTGCTGACGTCGATCACGGTGCCCGACGACGGCGCCTGCGTGCTCGTCGATTTCTTCAGCCGCTATCCGGTTCGCGAAGTGCTCGGCGCAGTGCACGACGACGCGCCCGACGATGCACCCGGCGGCAAGCGAAGCTCGACGGCCGTACCCGACGGCCCGTTGCGCGGCGAGTTTCGGGTCGGCTTCGTCAACGGCAACTGGGCGCGCGTGACGAGCCGTGGCGAACTGCGGCTCGACCGGAACGGGAGCGGCGCGCCGCAGATCGTCGGCCGGTTCGGCATGAACGACTACGTGGCGCGCGTGGTCGAGCGCGAGGGCGACACGAGCCAGCCGGAAGCCGCCAAGGCGCTCGCGGTCGCGGCGCGCACCTACGTCGTGCAGCACGGCCGCCACGACCACGGCTGCTTCCGTATCGACGACAGCAGCAGCACGCAGCGCGTCCTGCCGCGCACTCCCGAGCCCGCCGCGCGCCGGGCCGCCGATCTGACCGATGCGCTCGTGCTGACCGGCGTGCCGGTCCAGTATCACCACGACAAGGCCGCGCCGGGGCAGATGAGCTGGCTCGACGCGAAGGCATCCGCGCAAGGCGGCCGCGCGTTCGACGCGATTCTCGCGCGCACCTGGCCGCAGGCGACGCTGACTTCGTTCGAGAGTCCGCTCGCGGGCGACTGCATCGCGGTGGCCGGCGCGCAAGCCTGGCTGCAACGCAACGCGCCGCTGTGGGCACGCCGCCTGGAAGGCGCGGACGGCTACGAGACGCCCGATCTGCCGGCCGTGTGCGCGGTGCGCGAAGGGCGGCCCTATGCCGACGCGCAGCGCAATCGCGTCTACGTGTACCGCCTCGTGACCGAAGAGGACCGCATCGCGTTGACGCACGAATACCTGCACCTCGCGTTCCAGCATCATCCGCGCGGGCTCGACGAAGCGTTCGTCGAGCGCACCGCGCGTCTGCTGATCCGCACCGACGGGCAGATTCAATGAGCGAGCCCATGAACGATTCGACGAGCGATGTGATGAGGCGGATTTTTTCCCGTGTAGAGCGTGAGACAGGAGCGGTAACGATGAAATCCAGCGCGACAGGTTGGCTGAAGGCGGCGGGCTGGTGGCTCGTCGTCTGCGTGCAGACGGCGCCGGCCGCCTGGGCGGGCGATATCGATTTCAGCGCGCCGCTGAACGGCTGGCGCAACACGAGCGGCGACAGCGAGCGCTATACGCAGGACGTGCACTACCCGGCGGTGTCGGTGTCGACGCCGGAAGGGCAGTCGAAATTCGCACTGATCGAAGGGCAGATCCGCAACACGCCGAAGAAGAAGGGCACCTCGGTGGGCACGCTCGTCGTGAACGGCACGCCGCTGCCACAGCGCGTCGAGGAAGACGGCCGCTTCTCGCGGCCGTATGCGTTTCCGTCCGGCAGCAACAGCGTCGAATTGCGCGCCCCGGACGGCAGCCGCAAGCGCGTGCAGTTCTACGACGCCTACAGCGGCAAGACGCAGCCGAAGCTGCGCGTGGTGCTCGCATGGGACACCGACGGCACCGACCTCGATCTGCACGTCGTCTCGCCCGACGGCGCGCACGCGTGGTACGGCGATCGCGTGACGCCCAACGGCGGCTCGCTCGACGTCGACGTGACGACCGGCTACGGGCCGGAGATCTATTCGTCGGCGGCGCCGCTCAAGGGCACCTACCTCGTGTTCGTCAACTACTACGGCAACGGCAATAGCGGCAGCGACATAACGGTCGCGCAGGTCACGATTATCACGAACGAGAACACGCCGGACGAGAAGAGCGAAACGATCCGCGTGCCGATGCGCAAGCCGGGCGAGCTGACGCTCGTGAAGACGTTTGTGATGCCGTGAGGCCGGGAAGGCGGGGTGTCGGCGATCAGCGCGGGCGTGTATGCGGACGATGGTAGGCGAGGTTCGCGACCTGTCGTGAGCGCGCGCGTGAAATCGAGTGGGCTCAATGAGTTAGCGCGGTCATGCGCAGGTTGTCCACAAGCTTGTTCCCAGTTTCTGTGGACAACAATCGAACGCCTGTTTGGACCGGCGTGAAGCGCCATGTCGTGCGACGCGGCGAAGCAAAGGCACGCGTGCGGGCATGGGGGGCGGAAGAGGTTATGCGTGCGCTGCGTATTCTATTGCTGTCGCGAAGAATGGAGCGCGAATAGCCATCACGCGCGCGAAGATCGCCCTGTGTTTCCACATGCGTGCTACGCGGCTGAAGGGAGCAGGCAGCAGAAGTCACCGTTGGCCGGTTGGTTCTGCTGCTTGTGTATGAGGCGGGGGTGTTGCGGCTTGCCGTGCGGGGAGCACGGCAAGCATGAAGGCCTGAACGCGGCCTGAAGGTGAGGGCGGCCGAGGCTTAACGGTCGAGGAACGACTTCAGACGGTCAGCGCGGCTCGGATGCATGAGCTTGCGCATTGCCTTGCTTTCGATCTGACGGATCCGCTCGCGCGTGACGTCGAACTGCTTGCCCACTTCCTCGAGCGTGTGGTCCGACTTCGTATTGATGCCGTAGCGCATGCGCAGCACCTTCGCTTCGCGCGGCGACAGCGAGTCGAGCGCGTCGTCGATGGCGGCGCGCAGGTCGGCCTGCATCGCCGCATCGGCCGGCGAGGAAACGCCCGCGTCTTCGATCATGTCGCCGAGCGTCGCGTCGCCGTCGTCGCCGACCGGCGTTTCCAGCGAGACCGGCTGCTTCGCGATCTTCAGAATGCCGCGCACTTTCTCTTCCGAGAGTTCCATGCGCTCGGCGAGCACGGCCGGATGTGCTTCCTGGCCGGTCTGCTGCAGAATTTCGCGCGAGATGCGGTTCAGCTTGTTGATCGTTTCGATCATGTGCACCGGCACGCGGATCGTGCGCGCCTGGTCGGCGAGCGAACGCGTGACAGCCTGGCGAACCCACCACGTCGCGTACGTCGAAAACTTCCAGCCGCGACGGTATTCGAACTTGTCCACGGCCTTCATCAGGCCGATATTGCCTTCCTGGATCAGGTCGAGGAACAGCATGCCGCGGTTCACGTACTTCTTCGCGATCGAGATCACGAGACGCAGGTTCGCCTCGATCATCTCGCTCTTGGCCTTGCGCATCTTCGACTCGGCCGCGACCATCTGGCGGTTGATCTCTTTCAGCTCCTTGAGCGGCAGGGAAACCGTCGCTTCGATTTCGATCAGCTTCTGCTGTTCGGACTGGATCGCCGGCAGATGGCGCTCGAGCGCCGCGCTGTAGGCCGTCGAGGCCGGGCGCGCCGCGCGCTCGGTCCAGCCGAGGTCGGTTTCGCTGCCGCCGAACGATTCGATGAACTTCTCGCGCGGCATGCCGGCCTTCGAGACGACGATTTGCAGGATGTTGCGCTCGATCGAGCGCACTTGCGCGACCTGATGCTGCACGTCGCCGCACAGGCGGTCGATCGTGCGGGCGGTGAAGCGGATGCGCGCGAGGTGCAGCTGGATGTCTTCGCGGGCGCGCAGATAGGCTTTCGAGCCGACGTCGCCGCGCGTGTGCGCCTCGTTCATCTGGTCGTACAGGATGCCGACCTGCGCGAAGATTTCGAGGCAGTCGCTCGTGAGCTGCTTCAGACGCGCTTCGTCCGCCGCCGCTGAGTCGGCCTGGCCGACGTCGTCGCCGTCCTCGTCTTCGTCGCTATCGTCGGAGTCGGTGTCTTCGTCGGCATCGGCGTCGGCGCTTGAGTTCGAGTTCGAGTCTTCTTCCGCGGCCACGTCGTCTTCATTGAGACCGTCGACCAGTTCGTCGATGCGCAACTCGCCGTCGGCCACCTGCTGGGCGCTCGCGAGAATCGCGGAGATCGCGAGCGGGCACGCGGCGATCGCCTGCACCATCTGATGCAGACCGTCTTCGATGCGCTTCGCGATTGCGATTTCGCCCGCGCGCGTCAGCAGTTCGGTCGCGCCCATTTCGCGCATGTACATGCGCACGGGGTCAGTCGTGCGGCCGAATTCGGAGTCGACGGTCGAGAGGGCGACTTCGGTTTCCTCGTCCGCCTGGTCGTCCGAGACGACGGTCGGCGTGTTCGAGTTGAGCAGCAGGGTTTCCGCGTCGGGGGCCTGCTCGTAGACCTGCACGCCCATGTCGCTGAACGCGCTGACGATGCTGTCGATCGCCGCCGTTTGCGTGAAGTTGTCGGGCAGGTGGTCGTTGATCTGCGCGTGGGTCAGGTAGCCTTGCTCCTTGCCTAGCTGGATCAGCGCGCGCATCAGGCGCTGACGTTCTTCGGCTTGTTGCGGCTGCAGTTCGGCCGCCACGGGGATCGCTTTGCCTGCGCCCTTGCCCTTGGCCGTGCGGCCCGAGGAAGCTTTGGCGATGAAGGCGGTTTCGTTTTGCGAATCTTCGCGATCAAAAGGGTTCACGTATTTTCCTCTAGAGGCTTCGCTATGAGACGCAAGACGCTACCGTCAGGCGTTTCGAGCAGGGCTCAGCATCACCTGATGTGACTCAACGCGGTTGTTTGGCTGTGCTCTGGGGAGCAAAAAGATGAGCCCGCTCGAAGCGGGCCGATAGAATGAATGCGAAATTTGCGCGGCTCGCATTATATACGAGCTTGCGTGTTCGCGCTCACGCTTGCACATCAATTAGTCATATTTGTGTTGCTTCGCAGACGTTGACGCATCACATGCGTGGGTGTTTCCGGCGGACGATGGGTTGATACGCGCATCGGCGGGCATCGCTGCCGCTCGATATATGTGGAGATGTTTCGCCCTCACGCAAGGGGATCGGTTGCCATGCCCTCACACACTATGCATGAGGCGCATCTTTTTGCATCGGTTCGAAGAAAATTCGCACAGGGGTCTTGACGTGACGTGGGGTGGTCAGCATAATCTCGTTTCTCTGCTGCAGACGCAGCGACGCGAACGAAGCGGTGCCGGGTGGTGTTGGGCATGGTTGAGTGAGCGGAC
>NZ_JAAGPQ010000178.1:0-233 GCF_017104985.1 Paraburkholderia sp. Ac-20342
ACGGCAGTACTTTCAGTGTATCGTGAAGTCACGTCGTAGTACTACAAACATCAGGCAGACTCATGACTGTATGATGCACAGTGAAGAAATAAACTATGCAAGACAGTGTAGTGTGATGATTTGTTGTATGCTCGTGCGGCAGACTTTCACTATCACATGAAACTAGTTTATTTACATGTAGGTATAGTAGAACATCGAGTAATCTTTACAAGATCTGCTTTTTTTTTTTTTTT
>NZ_JAAGPQ010000179.1:0-4289 GCF_017104985.1 Paraburkholderia sp. Ac-20342
TGTCAACGTCACGACAGCGCGCCGGCCGATACCGCGCACGACGCTGTGTGCCATCCCGCTTGATAAGCCTTGGCGCTCGTTCACTTTAACTTCCTGCAAGAAGGCAAAAGGAAGCGGCTGGGACGGAATGCGCGCACAACCCTCGTGTTGCGCGCCGCGATTTTTTGTTACTACCGTGTAAACGAATCATGCGCGCCGATTTTGAAACAGGGAGCGCGCGCCGCGAGCACCGCCCGGCGCGGTTCGCGCTCGTGCGCCGAGCCGTTTTCAAAAAGCGGCGCGCTGATTCGTCTTCAAGGTGGACGCGCCTGCGCGCGAGGGTGGCGCTCGCGTATGCCGGGCGCGGCCGTCGTCCACTCCAAAGAGCCGAAGCCGATGAGCAGCCCCGACGACAAAACCGTGATCGTGCAACGGCCACCCGCAGCGGACGGTCCGCCGGTCGCAGCCGAAAACGCGGACCCCGATCGTACCGTCGTCACCCGCCCTGCCGCGCAGAGCCCGAACGCGCAACATGCGCTCGCCGCCGGCACCCGGCTCGGCGAGTTCGAGATCGTCGAATTGATCGGCGAAGGCGGTTTCGGCATCGTCTATCTTGCCTACGATACCCAGCTCGGCCGCCACGTCGCGCTCAAGGAATACATTCCGGCCGCGCTGGCTTCGCGGGTCGGCGCGGCCGAAGTGTCGGTCAAGTCGGAGCGCCATGAGGAGACCTTTCGCGCCGGCCTGAAAAGCTTCATCAACGAGGCGCGGCTGCTCGCCCGCTTCGATCATCATTCGCTCGTCAAGGTGTACCGGTTCTGGGAAGCCAACGGCACCGCGTATATGGTGATGCCGTACTACGAAGGCATGACGCTGCGCGACGGCTTGCGCCGCCTGCCCGCGCCCCCCGACGAAGCCTGGCTGCGCGCGCTGCTCGCGCCGCTGATCGAAGCGCTGGCCGTGCTGCATGCGGCGCAGTGCTATCACCGCGACATCGCGCCGGACAACATCATGCTGCTCAAGGGCAGCGGCCGCCCCGTGCTGCTCGACTTCGGCGCGGCGCGGCGGGTGATCGGCGACATGACCCAGGCCTTGACGGTGATCCTGAAGCCCGGCTATGCGCCCATCGAGCAATACGCCGAAGTGGCGGCGCTGAAACAGGGGCCGTGGACCGATGTGTATGCGCTCGCCGCGGTGGTCTATTTCGCGATCGAGGGCAAGACGCCGCCGCCCTCGGTCGGCCGGCTGATGAGCGATACCTATGTGCCGCTCGCCACGACCGCGGCGGGCCGGTATAGCGAGCGGTTTCTGCGCGCGATCGACCACGCGCTCGCGGTGAGCCCCGAGCAGCGTCCGCAAAGCGTTCAGGCACTCGCGAGCGAACTGGGCATTGCGATCGATACGTCCGATGCCGGGCAGGAGGCGCATGACGACACCTCTCGCGCCCCCGTCGATGCGGCGGGCGCCAGCGCGCCAACGGTGCCGCCCGTCACCGTCGCGGCGAAGCGCAGCGAGCCGGCGACGGCGGCCGTCACCGCGACTGGTGCGGACGGTCAACGGAAACGCGCGGTGCTGATCGCGGCGGGAGTGGTTGGCGTCGTTGCACTGGCGGCGGTCGGCACGTGGTTCGCGACGCGCACGCCACCGGCCGCGAGTACTGCTGCGACCACGACAGCGACCACAACCGCGACGGCAACGGCAAGCACCGGGGCTCCCGGTGCAACGACGCCGAAGCCCGTCGACGCCGCGCCGACGACTCCGGCCGATATCGCTCAAAGTCCGGCGACCACGGCCCCCGCGCCGGTCATCGGGAGCACGCCCGCGACGCCACCCGTCAGCGCAACACTGACGCCAACGCCTGCCGCTCCTGCTACACCTAACATTCCTGCCGCATCGGCCGACAGCCTCGCCCCCTACACGCCCGCCGGCGAGCTGGAGCGGATTGCGTCGCTGGCCGATCCCGCGATTCATGTCACCGCCACGCCGAGCAGCGCGACCGCCACGATCGGCAAGGATCATCTGCAATTCAGACTCGCCAGCAATCGGGCCGGTTATGTGTACGTCTTCATGGTCGATCCGGACGGGCAGTACCTGCTGCTGTTTCCAAACGGACTGGACCGCAACAACCGGATCGCCGCCGCTCAGACGCTCTCGCTGCCGCGCGCGAGCTGGCCGATGCTGGCGGGCAATCCGCCGGGGCCGAATCACTTCCTGACGCTGGTCTCGACGACGCCGCGCGATTTCTCCGACGGCGGACTGAAGCCCGCGGCACCGTTCCAGACCTTCCCCGAAGGCGCCCAGCACGCAGCGGCCGCGCGCCGCAGCCCGAGCTACTCGCCGTTCGCGGGCAAGCCGCGCTGCCCGGCCGGCAGCGCGAATTGCACCGGCGAGTTCGGCGCCGCCACATTCACCATCGATGCCGTCAAGCCGTGAGGCTAGCCGCGCGCACGATGTTCGCGATGGCCCGAAGGAGGCCGCATGCAAAAGGTTCCGCTTCTTCTGCTTGCGCTGACCGCCACGCTCGCGGGTTGCGTCAGCAACAATCCTGCGACGAGCGTGGTCCTGGGGGCCACGAGTCATGCGGCGGTGTCGTCGTCGCCGGTCTCGCCGGTCGCAGCGGTATCGACAGGTGAGCAGGCGGCGACGGTATCGGCATCGTCCGCCGCGCAACCCGCGTTGACCGCACCGCCGCTTGCGCAACCCGTCGCGCCGCCGCCGCGCATGCCCGCTGCGGCGATGGCGCCGCCAACGGCACAGGCAACGGCTGCGAGCCCGACCGGCGGCGCGGTCAGCGGCGGCACTACTGGCACTACTGGCACTACTGGCACTACTGGCACTACTGGCACTACTGGCACTACTGGCACCACAACCAGCGGCACCGCCAGCACACCACCCAAACCCGCCCTCGCCAGCGGCTTCGCCACGCGCCACGCGTACTACGAGCCGACCGCGTTCGGCGATCTGCCCGGCTGGGACACCGACGACGTCGCCGCATCCTGGGACGCGTTCCGCCGCAGTTGCCTCGTGCTCGGCGCGCGCAGCGGCTGGTCGGACCCATGCAATGCCGCGCGCGCGGTGGATGCGCGCAACGTCGCGGCCATCCGGCATTTCTTCGAAACGTATTTCAACGCCTATCAGATCCGCAATCCCGACCGCTCGGCCGACGGCACCATGACCGGCTACTACGAGCCCCTGCTCAACGGCAGCCCGCAGTACGGCGGCGCCTACGTCTATCCGCTCTACGGCACGCCGACCGACATGCTCTATCTCGACGCGCGGCGTTTGCCGGACCGCGCGCGCGGCAGCGTGAGCGCGGCGCGCATCGAGGGGCGCAACGTGATCCCGCTCGGCGACGCAACCGGCACGACGAGCGGCGGCGCCAACCCGGCCGGCAATCCGAAGGGCGTCTTTACGCTCGACCTGCGCGACAGCGTGCCGGATATCCGCGACAAGAAGATCCGCCTGCGGCTCGACGGCGAGCGCATCGTGCCGTACTACACCCGAGCCGAGATCGAGCGCGGTGCCTTGAAGGCGCCGGTCCTCGCCTATGTCGACGATCCGGTGATGCTGTATTCGATGCAGTTGCAAGGCGCGGGCAAGGTCCGCATGAGCGACGGCTCGATCCGCCGCTTTGCCTATGCCGAACAGAACGGCCGACCGTTTCTGCCGCCGCTCGCGCACAACGGCAACGCGGCGGCCGGCGCGCGCAAGCTCGTGGTGCGCGGCATGGAGATGCAGGTCGACGTCGGCGACGACGACGCGCCGGCCGCGAGCAACGACGGCGACGCAGCGCCCACCACCGCCGATGACGACGAACCCTCGTCGCCGCTGCTGCGCGGCTTCACACTGGCGACGAGCACGCCGTCGAGCGCGGGCACGATCACGCCGGCCATCGCGGACACCGCCGGCGCGCACAAGCCGGGCAATGCGGCAAGCGCCGCAATCGGTGCAACCGGCGCGCATGACGCGAACGCAACGCGGCCTCGCCCCGTGTTCGCGATCACCGATCCGAGCTATGTGTTCTTCCGCGCGATTCCGGATTCGCCGAATGGTCCGCTGGGCGCGTTGGGCGTGCCGCTGTCGGCGGGACGCTCGGTGGCCGTCGATCCGCGCACCACGCCGCTCGGCGCGCCGGTGTTCGTCTCCACGCGCGACGACCCCGCGGCGCCCGGCGCGGTCAACCGTCTGATGCTGGCGCAGGATTCGGGGGGCGCGATTCAGGGGGCCGTGCGGGCCGACTACTTCTACGGCTTCGGTCAAACCGCGCAGACGCAGGCAAGCCACACCAAGGAACGGCTGCGCATGCGGGT
>NZ_JAAGPQ010000180.1:0-238 GCF_017104985.1 Paraburkholderia sp. Ac-20342
GAAAAAAAAAAAACTTACCACTCTTCTACTACTTTGTTTCGTTTATCACCTTCACACTATACACCACTACTTCCCTTTCACTTTTATCCCTTGTTATTCATTTCTACTCTTTCTCCTCCACCTTCTCTTTCATCCTCTTCTTCTTCTACTCACCATTTACTTTCTACACTCCTTTGTTTACTCCTACATCCTTCCTCTCGCTCTATGTTTTTTCTTTCTCTACTCTTTCACTCCTCTT
>NZ_JAAGPQ010000181.1:0-4722 GCF_017104985.1 Paraburkholderia sp. Ac-20342
CTTGGTGATTGCCTCCATAGCGTACTCTTGCCGGGGAGGCGGGGGCGACCATCCCATTAACACAGTCCTATGCCTACCCGTTAGTTTAAGCGGGAGACTGTGTCCGGCGATTCAGGGGGCCGCTCCAGTCTGTATTAAATATTCCTAGAGCGTGTTAGGCGCTTTCAGCCAAATGTGGAAACCTGGCGGAATTGGACTTGACCCAGCAGGATCGGACACAGCATCACAGTAAGGATTACTGAATCCATCGAGCGCCGGAACTCGCGAGGCGAGCGGTATTTCAGCGCGCTATGGGGATGCTTCTCGTTGTAATTCTCGACCGCGATGGTACAGATTGCGTGCCGCAGTCGCCGCGTCTGGCTTTCACATGAAGGCGACGTTATCGCGTTTCATGGCCTTCACGGAGCTCTCGGCCATCCCGTTACTTTGTGGGCTGCGCACCGGCGTGGTCAATGGCTTCAGGCCGATGACCACTGCGAACCGGCGCGTGTCGTCGGCCGTGTAGCCCGAACCATTGTCGGTCAGCCACTCGATTTCGGACGGTGTATGCAACGCATTGCCAAACCGATTTTCCACTGCAGCAAGCATCACGTCACATACGATGTCGCCGCTGCGGCCCGCCGTCGTGGCCGCCCAGTTCATTGCTTTGCGATCACAGCAGTGCAGCACGAACGTCACGCGCAGCGGTTCGCCGTTATCGCAACGGAACTCGACGCCGTCCGAACAACGCTGGTTGCTGCGCGCCACGGCTACCTTGCCATCGTGCCGACGTTGCGACCGAGGCTGAGTCAGGCGGCGTTGCATCAGCAGACCATGCGCACGCATGACGCGATAGATGCGCTTCACATTGAGCGGTACCTGTCCGGCAGCAACGCGTTCATTGCGCAACGCTTCCCAGACGCGGCGATAGCCATAGCTGGGCAAATCACCAACAACCCGGCGGATTTCTTCGACCACCACCGCATCATCGGTCTGCCTGGATTACCGCCCATCGCGCCATGTGGCCGCGCGCCCCCGGCGTACCGATACGTTCGGGCGCGACACGCCGGAAACTTCACAAACCAGTTTCACCGCTCATCCTCCGGCAGCGACGGCGAGTACGCCATCCATTTTTTTGCAGGACCATACTCGACCGCTTCGCGGGGAATCTCGTCCTCCATCGTCTTTTTGCCAAGCATCCGCTGCAGCTCGCGAATCTGTTTGAATGCATCGGCCCGCTCCGATGCGGGAACCACTCCCTCGCAAACCTCGACCGCCAACAGGCTCCTGTCCTGGTACAGCGTGCGCCAGTGGAACAACTGGTTCGGGGTCACGCCGTGCTAGATGGTCAACGATTTGCGCTCGGTGCAGCGCGTGGCGCAGCAGGGTCATTCTCGATTGCCGCACGTTGCAGTCCACGCGCAAAAGCGGACCGTGCGCGGGCTATGGCTCTCACAAGCGCAGGCGGGGCAGCAAGGTTCATATGGCCGTCGACACGCTGGGCCTGCTGCTCGCTGTACACGTTACGCCCACCAACGAACAGGAGCGCGCACAGGTCGACGAGCTTGCCCGCCAGCTTGAGTACGTCACGGGGCAAACGGTAAAACACGCCTTTGCAGACCAAGGCTATATCGGCGACACAGTTGCGCAGGCCGCACACGCCGAAGGTATGGAGTTGCAGGTCATCAGATTGCCCGAGGCAAAGAAAGGCTTCGTGCTGCTGCCCCATCGCTGGGTGGTCGAGCCCAGCTTCGGATAGCTGAATCGCTTCAGGCGACTGGCACGCGATTGCGAGCGCCTGCCCGAGACCCTCGCAGGCAGGCGCTTCATCGTCTTCGCCATGCTCATGCCTGTCCACGCCGTGCCAGTACTTCAAGGTATTTAACACGCTCTAAAGTGGCTGGGACGAAAAACGAAAGTAGTAATTTTTACATATAAAATATCGGAGTGCTAATAATATGAACCGGATCTACCGCGTCATCTGGAATGACGCGCTTGGTACATGGGTTGCGACATCGGAAATCGATTCGGCGCGTGGCAAGCCGAACAAGTCTTCGGTTGTTGCCACTGTTATTACGGCATTGGTGATCGGGATACCTTCGCTTGCCAATGCAAATACTGTCAATACAGTGCAGTCGTGCAATACCGGAAGTTCGGGTGTAGTTGGTCGCGTCAATCCAGGACCAACGTCGAGTAATGCCGCGGATGGATCGGGTACCTATTCGATGGTGGTTGGTTGTAACTCAAGCGGCAACGGAAATTTGGGGGTAACGGTATCGGGTGCGTTTGCCAAGGCAACGGGTACCGGTGCGACAGTTTCTGGCCTGCTGTCGTCCGCGGGACTGTTCGGGACGGCGGCGGGTCTTGAATCGACCGCGAGCGGCACAGCGGCTACTGCGCTTGGCTTCGGTTCGACTGCCAATGCGTTGAATTCAGTTGCAATTGGTGGTGCGGGTGGTAACGGTACGACGCCGTTGTCGCAAGCTAATTCCGTCATCGCGTCAGGTTCTGGCGCGATCGCGATCGGTAGCAATGCGACGAAGGGGGCGCAGGCGGCCGCATCGGATTCGATCGCCCTCGGCGGCCAGTCGTCCGTTGCAGCTGCGGCGACTTCGGGCGTTGCAGTTGGCCGTGCGGCGGCGGTCACGGGAGCATACGGCATAGCACAGGGGGATGGGGCTACGGCGGGCGCGAACGGTACTGCAATCGGCAAGGGTGCGACGGCGGTAGCGAACTCGGGTGATGTCGCATTGGGTTCGGGATCGGTGACGGCGGGACCGAATGCGACTGCGACGGGCACGGTTGGGGACGTGACGTACAACTATGCGGGAGCCAATCCGACGAGCGTGGTAAGTGTCGGCGTATCGGGCGCGGAGCGTCAGATCACCAACGTCGCAGCCGGACGAGTCAGTGCTGCGAGCACGGACGCGATCAACGGATCGCAACTGTATGCGACTAATCAGGCTGTCGGCAGTTTGTCGACGTCGACGTCGACCGCGGTGAGTTCGTTGTCGACAGGTCTGAGTACGACCAACAGCAACGTGTCGTCGCTGTCGACCTCGGCGTCGACGGTGGAAAGCTCGCTGTCGACGGGCCTGAGTACGACCAACAGCAACGTGTCGTCGCTGTCGACGTCTACCTCGACGACGGAGAGTTCGCTGTCCACTGGTGTAAGTTCGTTGTCGACGGGTCTGAGCACAACGAACAGCAATGTGTCGTCGCTGTCGACGGTTGTATCGGCTACGCGCACGCATTATTACAGCGTCAACGACAACGGTGTTCAGGGCGGCAATTACAACAATGATGGTGCGACCGGCATCAATGCACTCTCTGCGGGTGTGGATGCCATCACCAGCGGTTCCGGTGCAACGGCTGTAGGCAATGCTGTCAATGCAGCCGGCGATCAGAGCGTGGCGATCGGTCATCAGTCTACTGCCGCAGCGGCTTCAACGGTCGCGATTGGGGACGGCAACACCGTAAGCACAACTGCCGGACCGGGATCGATTGCGGGTGGTCATAACTCGACCGTGGCGTCGGGATCTGGCGCGATTGCACTGGGGGAAGGTCAGACCGCTTCAGGTAGCGGGGCGATCGCGCTTGGTGATCCGAATACTGCAACCGGGACGGGCGCTGCAGCGCTGGGGGCTAACAACACGGCAAGCGGCGATGGCGCGCTGGCGATTGGCAACACGAACACGGCACAAGGACCGGGTTCGGTTGCACTCGGTCAAAACACAATCGCTGGTACTTCGACGTCCACCACAGGAAGCGTCGCGATCGGCAATGGTGCGACGGCTACGGCGAGTTCGGGCGACGTGGCGCTCGGCTCGGGATCGATCACCGACGTACCTCATCCAACTTCCAGCGGGACGGTAGGTGGTACGACCTATGCCTATGCGGGTACTAATCCGACGAGTGTCGTGAGTGTCGGGACGCAGGACGCGGAGCGTCAGATTACAAATGTCGCAGCGGGACAGGTGACGGAAACGAGCACCGATGCGATCAACGGATCGCAACTGTATGCGACTAATCAGGCTGTCGGCAGTTTGTCGACGTCGACGTCGACCGCGGTGAGTTCGCTGTCGACAGGTCTGAGCACGACGAACAGCAATGTGGCCTCGCTGTCGACCTCGGCGTCGACGGTGGAAAGCTCGCTGTCGACGGGTTTGAGCACGACCAACAGCAACGTCGCCTCGCTGTCGACTTTGAGCTCGACGGTAGAAAGCTCGCTGTCCACCGGTCTGAGCACGACCAACAGCAACGTGGCGTCGTTATCGACCACCATCAGCGCGACGACCAGCAACGTGGCGTCGCTGTCGAGTGGCCTGAGCACGACGAACAGCAATGTGGCGTCGTTGTCGACGTCGTCGTCGACGGTGGAGAGCTCACTATCGACGGGTCTAAGCACAACGAACAGCAACGTCGCCTCGCTGTCGACGTCGTCCTCGACAGTGGCAAGCTCCCTGTCGACCGGCCTGAGCACGACGAACAGCAACGTGGCCTCACTGTCGACCTCGTCCTCAACAGTGGCAAGCTCACTCTCGACCGGCCTGAGCACAACAAACAGCAACGTCGCCTCGCTATCGACCTCGTCCTCAACAGTAGCCAGTTCCCTGTCGACCGGCCTGAGCACAACAAACAGCAACGTCGCCTCGCTGTCCACCTCAACCTCATCGGTCGTCAACGCCCTGTCCACCGGCCTGAGCACGACCAGCAGCAACGTCTCCTCCCTGTCGACAGTCG